>JAYVHC010000609.1:0-3001 GCA_043771575.1 Planctomycetia bacterium | reverse complement strand
GCTGTTTACGCTGCTTGCTGCTGCTTGTTGTTGCCTATGCGATTTTTGCCACCATGTCACGAGCCACCATCGTCTCGGCACTCGTCGCCGCGATCGTGTTAGTGATCGCTCAAGCCACCTATTTCAATCGAAGTTTTCGAGCCGAGGTCCATGTCGGGACGCGTCCTTTAAGCCGTAAATTTGTCTATGGATTGGGTGGGTTGTTAGGCTTGGCATGTTTGGTGTCGGTGGCACTGATATTATGGAATTCAGGTGAGGCAGTTCCTAAACGATTTGCATCGACTGCGGAAGGACTTCAGGCGCGGGTCAGTCATTGGCAAACGGTTTTGGAGATGGCAAGTCGAACTCAATCCAGGTTGTGGCTGGGTACAGGTTTGGGGACCTACCCGCTTGAATATCGCAAGCACGTTGGAAGGGCCGAGCAACCCATTGGTTTGGTAGAGCGTGAAGTCAGCAGTGTGAAGGAATTCGAGGTCACTCTCGGCAAGAGTGACCCACTTTTAATCACACTCGGCAAGCCTGCCCCACCGTGGGTCGCATCTGCCGGATGCGACCATGAAGTACCTGGTCGCGACTACTTCGGTGATTTCATTGACGGAAAAGTTTTGCCCTCTCGCTGCTCAGGGCTGATTTCGGCGTCGCCTGCAAATGTTGGCACAATGAGCCGCAGCGTCGAAGACTTCGCCACAGCCAACCCAGAATTAACGCCAGGGTGGCTGGGGCTGAGCGTTTCGCCGAGCGAATTGAAAGATACTTTACTTAGCATTCCTCAATCGGCAACACGCTATGTAGCAACGAAAGCCAAATTCCGGCTTGCAGCAGACTTGCCGGCGACTGGACTGCGACTGGTCGCGGGTGAACAAATCTACGCTGCGCAGCTTGTATCGCGCCATGCTCCCTTGCCGTGGCGTGTGGAAATGAAACTACTCAAGTCTTCTCCTGACTGTCGTCTGCAGATGACTCTCTGCCACCAAGTCTTGTTGCAATCTTGCGACTGTGTAGTGCCCACGGAACAACCTGTTGTCGCAATCGGTGACGACCAACTGCAGACAATTTCGTTTGCATTGACGCAGTTGCCGGACGACGTGGCGGGAGCAGAAGATGCGTGGCGACGAGTATGGAGTCCGACCGCGCTGAGTCTTGTTGCAAGCGGGAATCCAGGCGATGCGATTGAAATCTACGACGTTCGCGTTACCGACGCGGCGGGAAACTCCGTGCTTCAAAATTCCGATTTTAAGAGCGGCAGTCGCCACTGGTTTTTCGTTAGCGACGATCACTTGGTTTGGCGAACCAAGAATATTCTCTTGCACCTTCTCGTTGAGACGGGGTTGTTGGGGTTGGGGGTCGCATTGACCTTGTGCTCATGGGTTCTTTCCAAGTGTTTGTACACCGCCGTTGCGCGACGGTCTTGGCCGGCTTGCGTGACCTTTACGTCGTTGGCGGGATTCTTGTCGATCGGAATGTTTGGAACATTGATCGATACGCCATGGATTCTATTGCTGGTGACCATGCAATTGGCGATTGCGCATGGTTTGGTATTGAGTGAGTAGGGATTGGTGGTTCGCGAGTAGGAGGTAAGGCTATGACAGCCGGTAGAGTGTCGCGACGCCTGACGTCGCGACAATCACGACGATGGAGCGTCCTGGCATACGTACCTGCGATTGCCCTCCCCTCGCTGACGCTCGACCCTCCCTTAGGGCCCTGCTTGTTGTACCACACAAATATTTTTATATCGCTCCCCTGCCAGCTTGTCTGGCACAAGCAGTACATGCTGTTGTTGCGCGAAAACTGATCGAAGATCAGTTTTCGTTCGATATGAGTAATGAGCAGGATTGCCGCGATTTGTCTCTCAATTCCTCGAATTCCAGATCCAATCGCTTGCCAGATTCAAAATCATGTAGTAGAATGAGCCCATGCTACCCAAAATCACCATCGCGGTCGTCGCGATCTTAACTCTGACAAGCAATGCCAAAGCTGGTTTCATGTATGCCAGTTGGGAAGATTCTGCGCAAGGATTTTCTCAAGCTGTTGAGTTAGACCCGCTTTCACATGAAAGCAAGACGCCGTACAAAAGCTTTGAAAACAAGGCGATGAATGGTGTGGCCGTTTCTTTCTCTGCTGTGTCTGTGAACTTGTTGGCAATTTCTAGCACGCCGAATTTCCTAGTGGGTGACGTTCTCAGCGTAAGTGTCTGTTTCACTTACGATTTAGTCCCTGGCGGTCCGGTACTAGATGGTATTTTGAGACCATCGTGACGCTTTTCGAGCATTGCGAAGTGTTTTAGATTTACTATCTTGTTTTCGGAGACGTTAAAATGTTACGTGTTTTGTTTGGTTTGTTAGTGTGTTTTGCAAGTTTTGTTGCGCCTGCGGCCCAGGCTGGAATTCTCGGTATTAATGGTCCGACCCAATTAGAGGATGACGATTGGGAATCGCAAGTTAAAGATGGTGGAACGTTAGGAAAGCTCGATGTCGGGGATATCCTCCTCGCGGTTGTTGTGATTCAGAAGAGTAGTCCGGTGTTGGGTGTACAGAATCTTGCGTTGGATGGTTCGCTCACCTCAGGTGCTAATACGTCGTACAACAGCTCAACAAAGACAATCACCGGAATTAGCATCATTAGGGTTGCTTCCGTCGTTTCGACCTTGCTTGGATTCGGTGCGGAATTCAGCTTCGTCGGTGCCACTGCAGCCGAGTGGTTATTGTACAGTGGTTTGGTTGTTACCGACGGTGTTGCGGCCATTTTGTACGAGGATCCAATTTCATTTCCCGCAGAACACATCACCTTCACCTCAGTTGCGCTTGGTATCGCCACCGCGACGAACGGTAGCATGATTGCTGAGTTCACCCCAGTCGCCTGGAAAGCCAACTCCGTAGATTTTACCGGTGATCCTACAAATCCATCGAAAATTGACGTTCTGGATTTCGTTGCTGGACTGAATACCTCTAACCCAATTTTCGCACCTCACAATATCCTGGCTGACCCAGATTTTGCACCAACC
>JAYVHC010000608.1:0-3345 GCA_043771575.1 Planctomycetia bacterium | reverse complement strand
AACCGCCAGATTTTACCAAAACGCCAACGGGTGTCAAGTTAGGCTGTGTCCCCGTTGTTTTTCCAGCTTGTACCAACCTGATCCAATACCACTTCTCACGCTTTGGTCTGGTCCAATCCTCGGGGTAATCGTTCCCACAATATTCGCGGTATTGTTCCGGCGCATTTGGATTTGGTTTGTCGCGAACTTTTGTTTACTTGCAAATGGGTCTTACCTCGCAACCGCTTGGATCTCTGGGGATCGCTTTCTTGATACACCTCGCTTGCTCGATGCGGGTGCATGGCCTTCAGCAATTTTGTTTTATTGTGCGGTAACCATCGGAGTCGGCTATTTTGGATTCCGCCGAAACTGTATTGAACTTCTGAGTCCAAGCGAGTTTTTTCAATCGGCACGAGGAATGAAGCCAACGGATCAGGGCGATGTCAGTACGTCCGCAGATTGAGCGTAGCCACAAGCTTCCCATCCACAATGTGGACATAGCCGGAACAAGGAGCCGCAAGGAGCCAACGACTTCCACAAGTTGGTTCATTACAATTTTGGACTGTCGCTGCCAGCTTGCTCTACGCCTGCTACATAGGATAGACTAAAGCGCCTCGGGTACTGGTCCACGGTGGACAGCACCCCAATAATTCATACCGATGACGGGCGTACCAAACCATTGGACGCGAAGACCTCGATCAGCCGTTTTTGACTTGCGTTGCGTCAATTGCTCGGGTTGGGTCCATTCTGTCCACTCAAGAAGAAACTACGGTCTCAATCAATGCTAAAGCTGCGATTTTCTTTGCTATCGCTTCTGCTGTTGACAACGCTACTTGCAGTGGCCATGTCGCATGTGATAACTTCCAGTGAATTGGCTCGCGTCAAGAAAGAACTGACAACCGTTGTAAAAGATCTATGTGTCATCGATGCGAAGGGAGTTGATGGTATCTATGCCGTCGCACTGCCTGGAAATGGTTTCATGCAATGGCGATGGCGAATTCAACTTCCGACAAAGGGGACTTATCGACTTCGCAGTTCCTTAGGACTCATTCCCGAGACAGGTCTTCCCGTGGACTCTCAACCCCATAACGAGGTGTTCGTCAATCAAAGTGGTCGACCGATCGCGGGCGGAGAGTCGATATTGCTCTTTGTCGGAATTTACGCAGACCAAAATGGGAATTGCGAAATTGTGACAGAAACTCCGGAGCGAAGGATGTCCACACCAATTAAAACCGCTCCTCCTGGATTCAGCGGATTCCAAACCATGACCTGGACAAGTCAGTCTTTCGATCCAATCAAGACTATATCGTCAAATGCAACGGAGCCTCTCGTACTAGTGAGGATGCGAAAATCGCTTTCTACCCCTGCTGGCTTGACTGTCGATCCAAATCCGACTGATGGCGCGATGATTTGGGTCGAGCGGGTTGAGAGTGCACCAAACAAGTGACAGAACCAACGATTGCACCAAAGCGGCGATCAGGTGCACTGACAAACATTGTTTCATCCCGCCGCTGGGTGAATCGAAACGTTAGGCGGAGCAACTATTGATCAATCCATACCAGGTGAAACAAACACCCTCAGCCGAAGGGCAAGTCGCACGACGCATCGACGCGGTCGGACCGTTGGTGACTGTATCGCTGATTGTTGTCCCTGCCGCCGCATTTACTGCGTTGTTTCGTATTCCGATCGATCAAAAGCCGCTGTTTTTCGTGGAGATGATTGCCGGACCGTACGCAGGGCTTTTTTCAGACACACGGTTCGGTTTTGAACCACTTACCGCGATATGCGTTACACTTATGACATTGCCCTTCGTGGTTTGGCCACGTTGGCTTACTCTCATACCAACGCTGCTAGGTGCATTCTGTTGGTTTGGATGCGGCGTTGTGGCCGCGACTGGGGGGGTCTAACAAGCGAATACATTTTCGCTCGCAACACTGATGGTTGCAGTTATGATCGCTGCATTACTCATTTTCATTTCTCGACTCGGCCACTGGTCTTGCATCATCGTCTCGACAATCGCTGGATCGGTGGCGCTTGCAACCATACCAGCATTAGTTCATGGATCACCTCGATACGCTTTTGTAATTATCGGCGCAATCGGTGCAATGTTCGGTTGCTGGCTAGGATTAACTTCTGCTGCGGGACTCATTGATGAGCCAACGGAATTTGTTTCGATGCGCGAGTTCAAAAGAATATTTTGGATGCACATGGCCTTCGCTATTGTAGCGCTGCTCTTTGACTGCGTGGCGGGTTGTATAATTGGCATCGGTATGCACGAGTTTGCTGGGCGACCTTAATTGCGCGATAAAGTGGACTCGTAGCGTATACCTTAGAAGAATCGACGAACCAATTAATCGGGATAATGGCCGAATTTCGCCGGACCCCTCACACATATTAGGATGCCGACTGACACAAAATTTTTGTCGCCTCCGGCAAGCTGCTTTCACAAGTTAGACCCTCTACATGTGGCCGTTGAATCCCGCCCATTGGACTACGCTTGCTAGATCGGATAGATTGAAGCGGCTAATCATCGCGTGCACCCGATCCGTCGAAAATTGTCGTTATGCAATTCTTTGAAGCTGAGTACCCTGCCACAGTAAAGCACAGGAACATCTACCGCATAGTCATGCAGCTATCGCTACTTGTGGTTCTCGTTATCTACGCCGGTTGGTACTACTTTCCGCGAACACCGCTGATCGTTCACCGGCTAAATAACGGACGCATAGTTCTTGAAGACGATCCGCTAACGAAATTTGGAGGTCGCGGTCTATCAATAGAGACGACCGATCGCTCTTCTGCGGATGCTAACGCTTGGGCGAAATTGCAGCTTGGCGTGAAGCATTGGCAGTCGCATGAGAAATCAAAGGCAATCGCTGTTTGGCACGCCGTCGTGCAACAGAATTCTGTCTCAGAACCAGCGTTCGCTGCGCTTGTGAACATCGGTCACGGGCTTCGTGACCAAGGAAAAACGCAGGCCGCGATCGAAGCGTACCAAGCATCAATTGACATGGATTTTGCTGAGCAGGTCGATAGCAAACATTACGTCTGCATCAACGTCTCTCACGCGTACTTTGAATGTCAAGATCTAGTGAACGCCGTCAAATATGCACGGCTCGCTAGAAGCACTTATCGACCAGGCTTTCCTTTTTGTAGCATTTGCAATGACTGGGACAACGCGCGAATCGACCGGTACATTGACCAGATTCAGCTTGCGATTGATGGTAAGCATTCAGTTAGGCTGGAAAATGTCGACGAATGGAACGCTCGGTGGTGACCGTTGCATGATGCTGGGGTGATGCGTGCAGGACCGCATTAGATCAGTTGGGGCGTTTGGGTAGCCTTCCACAGGTTTGTCGATGTCGTTAC
>JAYVHC010000607.1:0-4771 GCA_043771575.1 Planctomycetia bacterium | reverse complement strand
ATGGTTCCGTCACGGTTCAAGACTGTCGCTGCCACCACGCGACTGCCAATATCGTCGTGAGCTGCTCCCGAATTACCCACCACGGCACCACCCACCGTTCCAGGGATTCCAATTAGATGTTCTAGCCCTGCCAACCCTGCGGCGACAGTCCTCGAAACCAAGTGCCCCAGTTTAGCGCCGGCGCCTGCTTTCACCGACGCCCCGCCGATTTCAATATGTGCAAAATCCGCAGCCGCAAGGCTGATGACCAGACCATCTACACCGCTTTCACGGATCAGCAAGTTCGAGCCACCTCCGAGAATGCGAGTGCTGAGCCCTGCGGCAGAGGCTTCTTTGACCAGCGCGCTCAGTTCATCGACGGTCGTTGGATCCGCGAAGTAGCGCGCTTTACCGCCAATACGCAACCAACTGTACTGAGCGAGTGGTTCATTTTCGCGAACGATGTGAGGAAATTTCTCGTACAAATTCATCGTGTCGGATTCAAATCGTGGTGGATTAAACGAGTCAATGGAATCTGAATCGACCATTGTAGCGTGCGGTTTGGAAACGCGTTACCGCCGTCCAAAGACTATTTCGTTAAGAGCGATTCGTAAAAAAAACGATCGATCTGTGCTAGAGAATCGATCGCTTTTAAAAGTTATGGCATGAACGCTGCAACGAGCAGTGTGCTGCCTGAGTCGAGTTTACCTAGCAGACGCGCGTTGCAACAATTCACCAATTCGTGATTTGCTTTGCATGCCTGTGAGACTGAATCGTTTCCAGTTCCCTGATTCCTGGCTGAAAACGACTACTTGTGGAAGAGTTTCGCCCCGCATTAACTGCTCGGCTAGCTCGGGACGCTCGTCTTTGTCGATGAGTACGACAACGACCTCTTTTAGATCCCCTGATTCCTTCATAGGCTCTATTGTGTCGCGCTTCATGACCTGGCAGGAGGCACACCAACGTGCTCCGACGAGTATCAATAGCGGCTTCTTTTCCTTTTCTGCTTTAGTGAACGCTTCTTCGTAGTTTAGAGAACTCTCTTTACCTGCACCGGTTACGGCCAGTATGAAAGCAAGTGCCACATGAACCATACTTGTCATCCTTCTTGAAAAGACAATACAGCGGGACACCCATCAGCCTTGAAGCTGCATTGCGAGCAGACCCAGAAGCCTTTGGACAACATGTCGGTGCATCCATACCGCGTGCGATTTCTTTTAAAAACGGCTCTCGCTTTGCAGGACACTTTAGGAGTATTCCAATCTCCATCGCCAAGTTGTGGTTTTACGTGGCGGGGTTCCCTCTGTAGCCAACACTTGGCTAGCGAAGACCATGTCACGTATGATTTACTTCGGTGTCTGGTCGAATTGCTTCAACTAGCCAGCACACCAATAGGTGTCACGTGTTAGACGCAGTTCCCAGTTCATGATGAGGAAAAAGCGTAGCAGCCAGGGAATCTAGCAAAAGTATTCCGATTGCGTTGCGTCTAACGACCAATTGGGCGGCAGTATAAGCCAGCAGTTCTTGGTCGCAACCAGCCAGACTGATTCCTGGTATCGGGAAACGGTCCCAGATTCGGTGATGCTAGCATCCCACCGTGGCAGAGAATTGCGGGCAATTTTCCCTAAGTCGTTCGCTTTTTTCAGGTTAGATAAGCGACGCTAGCATTTTTCGAGCTGGAATTAGGCACCGGTTTGGGTGTACACTGCTCAATAGAAAACTTTTCGAATTCTCGATAAACTGTCAGGATCAGTGCGAAACGAGGCAAGAAATGCCCCTTTCGCGGTATTTAAGGCGAGGCACTCTCATCAAATGCGACTTCGAATCGGGCTGGTCGGAATCTCTCGTGATTGGCAAATGCGGCATCATCCAGCCCTTAGGATGTTGCAGGAGCGCTTCGAACTTCGGGGCGTTTACAGTTCCGTGATGGCCTTGGCTGACGGAGTTGCGAAGGAGTTTGGAGCGCAGACCTGTGATGGTTTTCGGTCGATGATTGCTCGGGAAGATATCGATGCAATCATGATGCTCGAAGGTGACTGGTATGGCGTCGCGCCGCTCATGGCGGCTTGCGAATTTGGAAAAGCCATTTACTGCGGCGGAGAAGTCGATTTTGATCCACAGCAAGCAGCCGAATTAAGGCACGCGGTTAACGATTCGGGCGTTGCCTTCATGGCGGAATTTCCCAGGCGATTCGCGCCCGCGACGTTGCGGCTGAAGGAGCTGATTGCAACCAGGCTGGGGCAACCGAAACTGCTGTTTTGCCATCGCCGACTGCCGCGTGAGAACTCCGATGGTCGTCGCAACGGAAGGTCATTGACCGCGCGTGCTGACCGGGAGCTCGTAGAGTTGATCGACTGGTGCCGATTCATTGTGGGGCGCAACGTGAGAGCTGTGCAAGCGATTGGACATCCCGGGTCAGAGTCGGCGACAAGGGAGTCCGATTACCAAGTGCTCAGTTTGGATTTATCCGAGCCGAGCGCGCCGCCTTTTGCTACACTGGCTCAGATCAGTTGTGGCGCGTACATGCCAGCTACGTGGTGCGAAGCGATCACTTTTCGCCCCCCAGCGGCGGTCCAAGTTTGCTGCGAAAAGGGGCTCGCGTTCGTTGATTTGCCAAGTACTTTGATCTGGTTCGATGAAGCGGGCCGTCACCAAGAATCGCTCGAGACCGAATTGTCGGTGGGCCAGCAATTGTTCAGCCAGTTTCATCGCGCGGTGACGAGTCTCGTGCGCAAAACAGCGGATCTCGAAGACATTTATCACAGTTTGACGACCTTGCAGATGGCCCGACGCAGCATGGGCACCGGTCAGCGCATAACGCTCGATTCACAGACTAGCATGTAGGGTGGGTTGAGGTACGAAACCCACCCAGAATCACGGATCATGCGCTTGGTGGGTCTCGTTCCTCGACCCACCCTACGACCTACAACCATAAAACTTCTGAGAAATCGCCAAAAATCTCTACGGATCGAAGTGCTGGCGGTCACTAACCCTTTCGGCGGCTAGTTTATTCCGCAAGACTCGACTTCTGGGGCTCTAGCATGCGATTAACATTGCGAACACTTTTGGCCTACCGTGACGGTGTCCTCAGTCCCGCAGAAACGAGCGACTTGCATCATCGGATCAAGCAAACGGAGGTCGCCAGCAATCTGCTGAGACGCATTGAGATTCTTGTCAAGCAGAAGCAATTATTGGCTCCGAAGGTCAACGGTACGGGCTTGGGTGCGGACGCGAATTCGGTGGCGGAGTACTTGGACGATTCGCTCGCAAGTGATCAAGTGCCCGAATTCGAACGAATTTGCATCGCAGAATCCGATTTGGTCCTGGCCGAATTGGCGCATTGCCATCAATTGCTCGCCCAAGCATTGCATTCTCAGGTGTGTGTCCCGCCGAGTGTTAAAGCGCTGGCCATTAGTTTGACGAATACACAGAATCAGGCAGCTTTGGCCAGGCGCTTGAAAATCGGTAGTGCGAAGTCGTCAGCGGTCATCGAACCCTCGGGAAGCATTCGTCGCGCTGACGATGCACACGCGGAATCACTGATTGTGGCTTCTGAACCTCAAGGCAGTGGCGAATCGGCCGCGCAGCGCTCGCAAGTCCAAGCGCCGATGGTCACTTCGGGCGGTGGATCGATCAATGCCCAAGGCTTGGACCTAGAACGTCCACAATTGGCGCACGAGGTTCCTGAATACTTGGCTGGGCAACGCAGTGGCGGGGGCTGGCGAGTGCCGTTGGCGATCGGCGCGATGGCGGCTTTGCTTGGCCTACTTGCTTGGCAAGCCCTCGGTCCGCTAAGAAATGTACGGGAACTTTTCATTACTGGTAATGCCACGTTAAACGCACCTAGGCCTGAAGAGGCCAACGAGCAAACAACTGGGCCTGCTTCCGATCTCGGCAGGCTGAGCGATTCCCAAAACACCGCCAATCGCGATGCAAATGCGGAAACTGAATCCGTTGAGCCCAAGAGCGATCCGAATACTAAAACTAGCAACGTAGCTGCTACGGTTGAACCCACAGATGTGGCCGCCGGAAAATCGGATATACCCCGACAACCGGATGCCCAGGGGGAGCTTGAGCCAACACAACCAACTGACCTAGATGACAACACGTTTCGTTGGACTCCCGGCCATGATGACCTGCAATCCGTCCTGCTCGTTCGAAAGACGGTGGGTGCAGCAGCTTCATTGCATCGAGTTGCAGCTAACGTTCCCATACCAGCAGATGTCGAAATCGTTGTTCCGCCTTCAATGCGGCCGACGTTGGATGTAGCAGGTCGCTGTTCGTGGACCGTGTGCGGGCCAAGCTTGATGCAGCTTGCCATCAACGATTCTGTCACGATCAACACGCCCTTGTGCCGCGCCATGTGCCGACCCTTGTTGAAAGCTGGTCCGAGAGGTCGCAAGCTCACGGTTGCGTCACCCACGGTTACAGTCGACCTGCAGTTCGAAGATGCGACCAGCATGGCAGCAGTAGAAGTTGCATTCCGTCCAGTCTCACATGGTCCGGTTACTGATAATCTCGTTTTCAAACCGCTACTGATCATCGTGGCTGTTGAAGGCCAGCTAACGGTGACCCCATCGCATCAGGATGGCGTGCCCAAAAATATTCGCTTGGTGGTCGGCGAGGGAGTTGCATTTATGGACGGCCAACCGATCGAGTTTGAATTGGGAGCGATTCCTAATTGGTATCGGATTGGCGACGATCGACCGCTCGACTCGATGGCGGCCGCCGACATGCACAAACTCATTTCTGGAGTCGATGACGTGACCGCGCAATTGAATGCGATGTGCCT
>JAYVHC010000606.1:0-2364 GCA_043771575.1 Planctomycetia bacterium | reverse complement strand
GAACGCGATAACTCTTCCAAAGCTGCTATTGAAGTAATCGAACGCAAAAATCGGGTTTTGATTTTTGCCGGCGGTCCAACGCGTGAGTATCAGTTTGTTCGCAACATGCTTTATCGCGATCGCGACGTCGAATCCCATGTGTTGTTACAAAGCGGTGGTACTGCATCCAGCCAAGAGTCTAAGAAGTTGCTTCAGGAGTTTCCGCCTGATCGCGCTGCATTGGCCCAATATGATGCGATCTTGGCGTTTGATGCGGACTGGACAAAAGTGCCCGATAGCTCTGTCGAAGCGCTTGAACAGTGGGTTGCCGAGCAGGCTGGAGGCCTGATGCTGGTCGCGGGTTCAGTGGAGATGCCAAAATGGATCGTGCGTTCGGCAAGCGGTACGAGATCGCAGTTACTGCGGTCACTTTCACCCGTGCAACTGGAACAACGCGGTAGCCGGTTGCTGGCTGCAGGGCGCGTCGAAGCGGACAACGCCTGGCCGCTACGACTGACACCAGACGGCGAACAAACCGATTTCCTGTGGCTGGATGACGATCCCGAGTCGAGTAAAAAACTGTGGGAGTCTTTTGCCGGCGTGTTCAGCTACTATGCCGCTTACGAATTGAAACCCGGTGCGAAATGTCTGCTGACATTCTCTGATCCCACGGCGGCCATTGATGGGCAGCAACCGATATACTTGGCCAGTCAATATTACGGTTCAGGTCGCGTAGTCTATCAAGGCGGCGGTGAGATTTGGCGCATACGAAGAATGGGTGATCAATACTTTGATCGCTATTATACAAAATTGGTACGTTGGATTTCTCAAGGTCGGCTACTGCTGGATTCGGATCGTGGCGTGTTGCTGGTCGACCGCGAACAAGCGTTGCTGGGCGACCAAGTGATCGTCCGCGCGGTACTGAAGGATGAACGTTACCAGCCGTTGATTCAAAGCGAAGTTGTCGCGCGGTTAATCGATCCACAACGTCGCAATGTTCCGCTCTCGTTGAAGCCGTTTGCGGACGGGTCTCAGCCAGGCGTATATACCGGCCAATTTCCGGTGTTGATTCCCGGTGACTATTCGATTCAACTGCAGTTGGGTGGCATCGCGTCGGAGGAAGTTCTGTCGACCAGTATTAAGGCAAAGGTGCCAGCAATCGAGATGCAGCGCGGCGAACGCAACGATCTGCTGTTAGCGCAATTGGCTACGGAAACCGGCGGGCGATATTGGTCGGGCATTCCGCAGGCACTCGAGTTAATGGAACCGTCTAGAGAGGGGGTTGTGCCGATTTCGGATAAACCAAGACCTGCGATCGTTGCGGCGATTACACCTCAGGATCAAGTTTCGTTTTTGCCAGGTGCGCCAGACCGTGTATTCCAGCTTCGTTGGTTGGGTTGGTTGATGGCCTGGATCGCTGGCAGCCTGTCGCTTGAATGGCTGGCACGCAGACTCCATCGATTGGCTTAAGAAATGATCAACGAGCGATTCATAGTTGATAAAGAAGTTGCACATGAGCGATAGCAATCAATTTAGACTAGCCGGACCGATTGTCCGCAAATTGTCGGCAATCGCCCGCTTGATACGCCGCTACATTATCCTTGAGGCAGTGTTATGGATCGGGCTATGGTGCTTAGCGATTTTTTGGCTTGGCGGCATGCTGGACTACTTGCCGGTTTCGGCCGGGGCAAGCGAAACGCCGCGTGCGGTTCGAATCGGCTTGCTGGCGGTCATGACGATCGGTACTGTTTGGATTTTGCTTGTACACCTAGCAAGGCGTGTCTTTGCGAAACTGCCACGAAAGAGTTTGGCGCTGTTGGTCGAACGCAAGTACCCAGAATTTAATAATGAATTGGTAACCGCTGTTGAATTGAGCAATAAAGCGGAAGTGGATGTTTCGAATCCGGCCGCTTATCGCGCGATGCTCGGTCGTGTTCATGAGTCTATCAGTCGTCGCATCGAAGAGGTCGAACCGGCGACCCTTTTGAATTGGCAACCGATATGGGGCGCTGGGATCGCCTTTGGCTTTGCAATCGCAGTAACTGCCATTGCAGGGTTTGGAATGTCAAGTTGGATGTGGCAATGGTCGCAGCGGTTGTTTGCGCTCTCGGATAAACCATGGCCCCGACGTGCGGTGTTGCACGCGGATGGAATTGTGTTGCAGTTGCCTGCTTTCACCGGTCAATTGGCTGCAGAACGCGTCATGATTCCCTTTGAAAATGGTCACGCACGGCTGCCTAAAGGCGCCGCGGCGCAACTTCAGATCTCGGCTGATACAAAAGCGGTGGCTGTTCCCGAGACTTGCACACTGTTCTATCGAGCTGAAGATGGCTCGCGCGGCCGAGCGAATTTGCGGCGCGTTGGCGGACCGGTTGCTGGTTGGCA
>JAYVHC010000605.1:0-5665 GCA_043771575.1 Planctomycetia bacterium | reverse complement strand
TGAGCCGCGGCACATAGAACTTGGTTAACCGTTCGAGTAACTAGCAACTGGCTAGCGGCTTGCAAGGCAGCAAAGCTAGAGACATCGCCACTGTCGATCGCCATCGCTCCGCCCATGAGATCGAATGTTTTGGATAGACGCGATGCGAGCGTGCTGCTGGTGAACGAACCTGTTTCATCGAGAAGTGCTGGACAAACCTTTAAGACAGTCGCCTCGTAAGCTTCGGTGAGTGAGTTTGCTTCGACCATCGTCGCGCCACGCTCAATCAACAATTGCTTGAGATGGTGTTTAAATTCCGGTAGCCGCAATCCGGAGAACAGTGCATTTCCAAAGTCTCCGCCAAAAATACTGCCCACAACGACAGCCGTGTTTTGACGATCGAATTCCCGTTCCAGGCACCTTGATTCGCGCAGCGCTTGCTCAGCCGCTTCTAACAGCATGAATTGAAGTGGGTTGGCTTGTGCGATCTGCTTGGGTGGAACCTTGTGCTTGCGCCAGTCGTATTCAAAGCCGCGAACAAAACCGCAGGGGACAGCATTCGATCGATTCGCATTGCATCCGAATCTTTCGGTCGAAGGCATAACAACCTGGTTGGCGTGTAAACTCAAAAGGCTCCGCAGCTGATCCACGCTGCTGGCGCCTGGGATGACCAGTCCCCGACCGATCACGGCAATCGGCACGTTTTGCACAGGGGATGGATGCCCAGGGGATGGATGTACGTTAGCGAAGGCACTCCTACCGGAACTCTGCGGGTTGCTGGGATTAAGGTGCGATTCGCTTTTTAAAAATTGCTCGACGATCACATGCACATTCAGGCCGCCGATTCCAAACGCATTGATCGCTGCGCGGCGCGGGACATTCGCTGCGAGAGTGGGCCAAGGCGAACATTGAGTAGCCACGTAAAGCGGAATCTCGTCCCACTTAATCGAGCGATTCAGGTTTTTCACATTAACTGAAGGGGGGATGGTCGCATGCTGTATCGCCAGGACCGACTTGACGACTCCTGCCAAGCCCGCAGTCTCGAGCGTATGACCGATGTTGGATTTGACGCTACCCACTGGAATCCGCTGCCCGGGCCTGCAATGCTCTCCGAAGAACTGCGAAAGAGCTTCCATTTCGGTCGCGTCACCGACTTGAGTGCTTGTCGCGTGGGCTTCGATCATCGAGATCGAAGCGGGAGTAACGTCGCCGGAATAGGCTCGGCGGATGGCTGTGTACTGACCTTCTTTGCGAGGTGCCCAGAGTGACTTACCACGTCCATCGCTCGAGATCCCAATACCGCGAACAACTGCATGCACCCGATCGCCATCCGCTAACGCTCGTTCTAGTGTCTTGAGTACAATTGCGACGTATCCTTCAGAGCTGATCAAACCGTCAGCTGCGTCGTCGAAGGGACGCGATCCACTCGCACTACAAGACTGCGCCTGCGAAAACAGGATCATGCTGTCGGACTTGTTGAACGAAGCACCTCCGACGATTGCAAAGTCGGATTGACCTGTTTGCAATGAAGCTGCACCGAGCGCGAGCGCAACTAAGCTAGATGCACAAGCGGCGTCGATTGACATGTGGGTTCCGGTCAAGCCCAGTGCACGGCTGATCAGGGCCGAAGCAAAACCTGCATCTAGCATGGGCTGGCCGGTCTCATCGCGCTGGGGCCGTCCGGCTTGCAAGCGATCCAGTAGAGCGGACTTCAAGCCCTCTAAGTCTTCGACGGAATTGAGAAAACTGGGGATGCTAGAAATCAAGTCGACCTGCTCGTTCAGTAAACTCCGGTAGGCGATTTCACCGCCGAGAGTTGAACCACCACTGTGTCCGACGAAGACTGCTCCTTTTCGTAAAGGCAGATTGTGCGGATCCCAACCTGCATCGCAGCATGCCGCCGCAGCAGCTTCGCACAGAATAAGGTGACATGGATCCCAGTGCCCTGCCTCGCTGCGTTCAATTGGTAGAATGGACCAATCGAGTTCGCGCTGCGATATGCAGCCCCCGATGTCAGAATAGGTCTTGCCGCGACGCCCTTTTACCGGGTCGAAATATAACTCGCGATTCAGTTTCGAATCGGGCATCCGCTGGATTGCAGAAGCGCCAGACTGCAACATCTGCCAGAATTCGTCGACTCCGTCCGCACCAGGCAAGCGACACGACATCCCCACAATTGCAAGTGGGCGATTTAGCTGCCCAATCGGCTGAGGTAGAGGAATTTGGCTGGTAGTCATCGGGATGATAAGGGCTTTAGCAGTGTGATTGCCACCAAATGCAAGATTGAGCCGACGCAACTAGCTGTCGAAGCTCTGTGAGCGCAATGGGGCTAATAACTTTAGATCTTGTAACCAGTCATTGATAAAAACCAGCCTCTCGGTCAACGGATTGCCTTGAAACACAAGCTGCCCAGAATCAACCAAATGAGTTGTATGGCTTATTTCACATGTGCCGCTTATGCAGCCGGCTAGCGCAGCCGCAGTCATTGTCAAACGATATTTCACTTGCTCTTGGCGAAAACTCCCGGCGCAGGGAACCCAGCCCTTCGCGCTCCGCAAGAAATGCAAGGCACTGGGCGCAGAATTTCCCAGCAAATTTAACTCCAACAACTCCGCTTCCGCACCATTCTTTACCTTCGGCATTTGCGACAACGCCTGCAATATTTTAGCGTAGGGAGGCAATTGAGCAGAGGGTTTCGGCCAACCAAAATTAGCCCGAATAGCATAATCGCCGAGCTTTTCGAGCATCTCGGCGTCCATCTTGGGGCACAACAAATCAGGTAGAGCCGCACACGTGTGGGCGCAATCAAAAACTGGGTCGTTATTGAAATAGGACTCGTACACTTCCAACTGATCACGAAATTGACTTGCGGAACTTAGCGTTGGGCCATTTCCGGCGGCGAACTTTGCCAGCGATCGTTGAATTGCATGCTGCACGTCGGCACAGGTTGTCGGCTTGGGGTTCGTTATGTGGTAAACCGCACCGTGCAACTGAGGGGTCATGGCGATTCGTGCAATTGCGTTGGCAACCCAGTCGACAGGCACAAAGTTCTTGCTATCGGATTCGTTGAGTCCGAGCTGCTTTCGAAACCAAGCCCCTGCCTCTTGGTTAAAACCATATCGTTTGACAAATTCCAGGCCAATCTTGAGTGGCGCATAAAATCCGTGAAACGTCGAAGTATATCCCGAGTGCGCAACGCCTACGATAATGCTGGGCCGACATATCGTTTTCTTTCCAATCCATGCGCAATCGGAAATCAAGCGCTCGGCGATAATCTTGCTCGTTTCATAATCGTTTCCGCCCGTGGCACCCCGTGCTAATTCAATCTCAGTTCTTGGGCCTGAAAAGAGCGGCGATCCTTCTACCGACGCTCGGCTGGTTACATAAGCGGATGAAACATAGAGGAAGGCGTCTACTGGGCAACTGGCGAGCACCGAGAGCAAATTGCGTGTTCCAACAACATTGCTTAGATAAGGCTCACCCTCAGGCGTTTCCGCTCGGAAGCGGATACTGGCCGCACAGTGAATTACTCCCAGTCGTCTTTCCTTCAGCCAATCGAGATCGCGTGCTGACAGCCCCAGCCCAGGCAGTGTTAAGTCTCCGGTCAAAAGTTTCGGGCGTCCGAATTGCGTATTCTCTTCAAAAACGGCCAGCGATTCTTCGATGCGACTGGCAACGGCCGAAGTTGACTTCTCGCGCACGACCACCGCCACCGGCTGTCCAGCCCGCAATAGTTCCGCGAGCACAAATCGCCCAACTAAGCCCGTCGCGCCGGTAAGTAACCAAGCGTCAATTTTAGTCCTGCTCAACTGATCCTTGACTTCGATGATTTTCTCTCTTTTAAGTTTCCTGAATTTAGCGCCAGCAACAGTCCACTCGATACGCCGCAGGTCCACATGAGCGGGAAGCCAAAATCTGGCGGCATCCAAACCGTGAAAATCACTGGAATGACTCCCATGAGTGAACCCGCTAAACATCCCGCCAAGATTCCAGGCGACTCGGCGGGCATGCGACTACACACATACAAAAGCTGCAAGACGGCTGCCACTAAAGCCGTCGTAAACAAGAATACGCCGATATAACCAAAACGAAGCGTCATCAAAATATAGGAGTTGTCAACAAATCGAATTCGCTTCATCGTTTCCAATTCCTGTGGTCCAAGTGGCACTCTCACTGGAAAGCCTGTAACCGCCTCAGTTCCAAATCCCAGCAATCCGGATCGCTTCATTGCAATACTGTAAAGCTCGACCAGCAGAAAGCGGCTGCGTGTGGATGTAAACTCTTCCTTGTTTTCATTGATAACGACTCGTGTTTTGGCAGCACGATTCTCGCCCGCCCAAGATTCAAGCGTCTCGAGCACAAAATTCCGATTCGCTACGAGCAAAATAAGGCTCAAACCCGTGAGCGCCAAAATCGGGACCCGCATTTTTGGACGTAGGCTGAACAACATTCCGATCGCGGCAATTGCCACACCCACAAGTGGACCGCGCGAGCCAGTACAAACGATACCCACAAGTGCAAGTGCTGGAGCAGCTACCCAAGCCACATGAGCGCGATTACGTAAAACTCGTAAAAAAGTATCCACAGTCCATCCCAATAGGATCAACTGCAGCACACCCAGATAAATCGGATTTAAACATGGACCGAACGCTCGTCGAATGCCCCAACGGGTGTGAATTCTATCGACGCCCTCTGTGGGTCGTTCTCCAAACAGCATTTCCGGGAGACTTGTATTTGTGAAGGCCTCGCTAATTGCCAACAGAGCCAAACCGATTGAAATCGCCGATACTACTTTCCAATAATCAGAGATATCTCGCCGATACTGAAATGCAACTCTCCCTGCTACATAGGGTATCCACCACTCCGCAAATAAATGAGCTGGAATTACCCAACCAGACCCTTGATTTACCAGGTCGCTCGTGACGTGGACTGCCACCAGGCCGATCATCGCGATGTCGCATGGTACCAGGTTAAACGGATAGGTTGCTTTGGGAAAGCAACAGTAAAGCAGCAGCGCAGCCGCACCGATCCCAACTTTCAGATCGATCCCGGAACCCACAATCGTTCCGTCGGGCGCATTAAAAACCGGTAATATCACCCAAACTGGGAACAGAAACGCGATCGGAACCACCACCCCCAGCGCAAACTGTGGCCGTCTTTTCACCGCCAACCAGAGAAATAACGCAACCAGCCAGCCAAGAACAATGTACCAAGCCATTCTGAGCCGCTTTCATACTGAGTTTCCATGCCAATGCTAGCTGGACAACGCCACTTTGTAGTGTGGGTCAAACGGCGACAGCCGTCCAGACCCACCAATTCCTTGGATTGGAAGCCACATGCAAGCGGTGGGTCAGCGTCGCTGTCGCTCCTCGACCCACCCTACAAGTGGTGCTGTCCAACGAGCCTTCGAGCTCAACAACAAAGTACATGCTTATGTTTCGTCCACCCCCTCTAGATCATAGCCTAAACAGTTCGATTTCCAAGTTCCTAGTTCAAGCTTGCATTGGTTCGCCCGACGTGCAGGAAATGGGGCTGCGTGATAAGTTGTAGGTTGGTGGATCATTGAATTGCACGCTCTTCGATCGCTTGGAAGCGTGTTACTCCGAATGCATTGGATCAGCGAATGTCTCCTGGTTGGCGAGTTGCTTTGAGCGCGTGTGCAATTCTTGTCAGTGCTACAGCACAA
>JAYVHC010000604.1:0-2399 GCA_043771575.1 Planctomycetia bacterium | reverse complement strand
CCCGATCGTATTGAACCACGCTTGGTCAAGCATCGCCCCAAACCATACAAGCTTCTAAATGAACCTCGCGCACAAGCCAGAAAGCGAGCCGCCTAAATGCTTTGCGTCTTAACCTCGTGCCATTCGGGTCAGGAGCCTAATTGGAAGTTTGGGGGAGTTTGCGTGGTCGACCACGCTTTCTGAGCGTTGACTCCAGATTGTACTTTCGCGCCGTTGACTCGATCCATCCGGCGTCCCCGAACGGATGGCCGCGACGGATGGCCATTCGAAGCTGCTCTGCTTCTTTCTCACTCACCGGTCGGTTGACGCGCTCAAGCCAATTGGGCAAGCGTGGTGACGGCCAGCTCGCCAACTTCACTCCACAACTCCCACCAATCCAGTTGTATAAACTGCCAAAAGGCCATTGCTCCGCTGTCCGTACCAACCCTGCCGCCAGTGCGTTGCGTTCGACATAGCGACACACCACAAAAAAATGCTCGTCGCTCTGGACGGGAAAGCTCTTGAAACGACCTTGATAGAGGTGTCCGCTGCCAGCGGAATGATAATGAGCGTGGTGACGTATCCTATATTGAATACCAACATACCATCAAGGGCGAGGAGGCAACACCGATCCAACTTCGCTGGCGACGCATTGACGCATTTTCGAGGAAACTTCGAGGTACCGCATCTTTCCACCGTGATTATAGCGCGGTACAACAGTGGTCAAGATTCCAATCGCACCTGCAATCCGGAGGCAAACATGCGAATTAAAAATCCTGTCGGTTCATCGAGAGTCGGGACCACCGAACATGACGTTATTCTGAAAAAGGTCAGATACTTACTCTTAGAGGCAGAGCGGATAAGCGAACCTGATCTCGCACTTGACCTGTACCAAGAGGCACTTGCTGCTTGTAATTCGGTCGCTAGTCCAGCGGGACCGAACGCTGCCCCGGCTAACCAACCGCTTTTAATGGATGTCGTTTTCGGTGTTGCCGAGAGCTACTGGAGACTTAACCGCTTGGACGATGCGGCGGTTCATTTTCGCGATTTGATCCAGCGAGACCCTTCCGACGCACGACTGGCCCGTTACTGGCTTGCGGCTTGCCTGTTTGGGTTGCAACTTTATGAGGAACTTGACGATCTGTTGGCTCACTTTGGCGATCAATCGCATTGTTGGTTGTACGCGAGAGCCTTGCACGAGTTTGCAACCGAAGGAGATACGGAAAAGGCCCGGAAGCTGTTGATTGACGCTCATGGAAAAGGGCGCAAGTTTATGGACTACTTGTTTGGAGACGAACAGGTCTTGGCTTCACGTCTTATCCGGATGCGTTCTGACAGTTCGTTGCATGGATTCGCACGACTGTACTTGCCAGCATGGAGGTCAGTTCCTGGTGCAGTCGCATGGACCCGTCAGGCCCTTCGGATTCCTCTGTCAGACCGTTCAGTAACGCCAATGCCTCTGCCTCTCAATCAGCTTTTGGAATTACCCCGATCCAAAGCCACGTGGCGAGTCGGTGTGTCGCCGGCGAAAAAGACCTCGAGTGAAAATACTTATTGGATTGTGGCGGTCGTATGCGACGAAACGGTTTTAAGTACAGATATCGTGGATCTCCAACCGACGCCTGCCGTGGTTTGGTCGGCCGTTTTGAAAGCGATGCTTGAACCTATCAGCGGCTCACCAAGTGTTCCTTCTGTAATTGAAGTAGCGAGACCGGAGTATTCCCGCGCTTGGCAACGGATGCTGAACGAGGTCGACTGCCAGTGCCGATTGAACTACCGAATGCCGATGATTCAAGAGTTCTTTAAGGAACTTGCGACAGTTGTCGAAGCGACGCGACTTCGACAATTAGACGCTGACTTTGAGCCGCTCGATTTACCGCAAACCGATGCGGTTTGGCAGATTGGATTCTTTCACCAACCCGAGCCGATTAGCAATGCCAAGGTCGGGGTTGTACGCCCATGGTTGTTGTGCATTTTGGACAGAGATTCGAAAGTGGCTTTGTGCTGCGAGTTGTCAATGGAGCAACCTGGGCGTGAAGCGATTTGGGAGTACGCTCGTCGATTGATGCAGAAGATGTCGATCCGCCCGCAGCGATTGGAACTAATGAATGGAGATGGTTTTGGTATTGCTAAGGAGGGCGCTTCGAAGTGTGCTACAGACTGTGTTTTGCGTGATGAACTCCCTGAATTGGATAACTTCCTGTTCGAAATGGCAGTCAGCTTTTCCTCACCCGAAAAGTGCTCGCTCGTGAACGGGCGGGGAGTAACGCCAGAGGTGATGGAAGAGTTTTATGAAGTTGCCGCAATCTACTACTCAAGAGCTCCATGGAGGCATGTCCCTGGTGATGTGCCGATCGAAATCCGGTTGGCCAACGGTGAAACTCGATACGCTGTGGTGATGGGACGTTCGGGCATGACAT
>JAYVHC010000603.1:0-3833 GCA_043771575.1 Planctomycetia bacterium | reverse complement strand
GCGTGCCTCGATCCTCCGCGTCCCCGGAAAGGGAGTCGCCCATCAACACGACACCGCCGTGTTTGTTTCCGAGTTTCGTATTGAGTCCATATATTTCTTTCACTGTCACACCATCCGCGCCAGCCACTTGTTGCAGCAGAGCTCCACCACGACCATAACCGACCGAGAAGAACACCAAATCACCGCGGACAATCGGCGTTGGGATCACGGCCGTAGTTTTGTCAATCGGATAAGACCATAGTACTTTGCCATCTTTGGCTGAGACGCCTAACGCACCGCTGCCCGTGGTTTGCACATAGACCCGATTTCCACCAACCTCGGAAATGACAATCGATGCGTGGCCAGCGCCTCTATCTCCCGGCCGAACAGCCGTCCAAACGAGCTCTCCCGTTTGCTTATTGAGTGCGACCATCGTCGCTTTCTCACCACCGGGTGTGCAGACAAGTTGGTTACCATCGATCAGAACCGATTCGCTATAGCCCCATGGGTCATCTTTCTTGCCGCCAAGGTCCTCGACCAGATTCTTGCGCCAGACTTCTTTTCCGTCGGCAGTGTTGCATGCAATCAGAACCCCTTTCGGCGCGACCACGTAGACCATTGAGCCGTCAATGGTCGGAGTGCTCCGCGAGTTATGCCAGTTAGGATCCATCTCTTTCCAAGCGGGTCCGGTCTTAGTCGTCCAAAGTTGCTTGCCGGTCGCCCGATCAAAGGCGATCAAGTACTCATCCTCATCGCCCTCTTTCGTTGAGAGCCCATCGCCGAGCGTAAAGATTTTATCGCCAGCCACTGCGAGACTTGCATAGCCACGTCCCGCGCCACTCGATTCCCATACTAATTCTAGACCACCTTCAGGCCACGAAGTCAGCAGATTTTTGTCCGTAGCCACTGCCGTTCGCTGGGATCCGCGAAAAGTTGGCCAATCCTCACAGTGCCCCATACCAGCCACCAACAGGGAAGCACTTCCAGCAATCGACAATGAGAGCGCGCGAACAATTCCAGCAACGTACATGGATCGAAACCTCAAAAGCGAAACAAAACTAATTTAAAAATCGCCACCGACAAGGCAAATTCTATGTCAACGGCGGATTCACTGCGAGGGTAGAGCTTCAGAGGGCACAGGGAGCGATTTCAGTAACAGCAGTATTCACGGACTGCTCAAGTGGGTCGCATCCGCCGGAGTCAAGATTACCCGCATTTTGGACTCTGTAACGTGGCTAGTACTTAGTGAAACAAAAGTCGAAGTTCCACTCGAGACATCCAGGGAAGCGGCCTACCGCTGGTGGTGACGTTGGGAAGCTTTTTTGCAATTTGTTACTGGGGCTTTGTGAGCCGCTGGCGATAGCCACGGGTTTCGAAGTTGTGGTCGTTGGCTTGTTGTGGTTCATCGGGTGCTTGTTCGCTGGCCGCATATAGTTTGGCATTTGACAATCACCGAGCAGGTTGAGTCGTCTACTCCGAAACCCGCGGCTAACGCCGACGGCTCACTTAAACGAAAGCCTCTTCCATCACTCGCTGCCCAGTCGCGGTGACGCACAACTACTTTCGTATTTCCAAGAATCCAGTTCAATAGCAGAACTCATTGCAGGAGGCCTATGCTACGTTTCGTTGGGCCAGTGGGCTTACTGCGATTCTTTGATGGTGCCGCCAGCGGCGATTAATTTTTCGATGTCGGCCTGGAGTGCTTGCCATTGGTTAGCGTCGTTCCACGAGTAATAACCAAATGGATTTCCCGCCGCGTCGATCACTGCAAATTTTTCTGGGTGAAAGTAGCGATCGATGGGAATACGAAAGTACTCAGCACCGACGCGACGGATGTACGGTAAATCGCCGGTAAAAAACAACCACTGGTTTTCGTCGGCTTTGAATCGGTCTGCGTAGGCTGAAAGAACTTCAGGACGATCGACTTCGGGATCGCATGAGATGCTCACGAAACGCACCGGTTGCCCTTTGAATTTCTCTTGCAATTGACGAACTTTTTCATTCTGCCTGGGGCAAATCGAAGGACAGCTAGTGAAGAAAAAACCAGCCACGTAGGGCTGGCCCTTGAGCTCATCGCTGCCCATGTGTTTGCCGGATCGCTCGGTTAGCATAAAGGACGTCAGCCATGCTTCGCGTTTACCATCAGCCGAATTTACAGCAACCGTTTTGTCAAGCTTCGGTGGCTGGGTTCGCTCTGGCGGACGAACAATGTCAGCTTTGACCATTTTTCCGTCGGCGGTTTCCACGTAAGCCACTGCAGCCTGTCCATCGGGAACCGATTTACGGTCCAATCGCCACGCCAAGACAGCTATACCCAACAAGACAATTAACGTTACGAGAATGCTATAAAGTTTAATCATTTTGAATTAGCGGTTCTAGTATCCTGCATGTTGAGCACAAAGCAACGCTTTTCAACAAAGTCAACTAAGATGGGAAACTAACATAAGTCACTCTTTGCGGGTCGCAGTACCATCCACCAAGCAGCAGAAAAAGTAAGCAACAAGAACACGAGCGACACGATCCAACATTCGTTTAGTGCAGGGATCCAAATCGTTTCTGAAACCGCAGTGTCGTCCCCCATCATTCTACGCATCCCAGCAATGGTGTAGCTCAACGGATTGGCTCTCATGATCCAGTGCATGAACCATTGTCCAATCGGACTGTCGGATGTTGGCGAGGGAATTGGAAAGAACGCACCGCTGAGCAACCAGAGTGGCATGAGCACCAGATTCATAATCGCATGAAAACCCTGTGTCGATTCCATTGGCCAAGCGAAAAAGACGCCGAGCGCGGTCAACGTCAGCGCTGAGACTACCATCATCAAAAGCACACCGCCAAGTGAGGCGCTCAGCGGAACGCTGCCGATCGCAATGGCCAAACCTAAGAAGATGCAGGCTTGAACCCAAGCGATCGCACCTCCGCCAAGAATTTTCCCTGCCGCGATGGTCCAACGCGGTACAGGCGCGACAAGGACATTTTGCAAGAACCCTTCCCGCCGATCTTCAATGATCGAGATCGTGGCAAAGATCGCAGTGAACAAGAGGATCAACGCGATCGTGCCCGGCAGGTAGTAAGTCATGAAATTCTGATCACCGCCTCGAAACGTGGAATGCATGCCGGTGCCAAACAATAACCAAAACAAGATCGGTTGGCCCAAGGCACCGATGACTCGGTTGCGTTGACGAAAGAATCGCGTCCATTCACGCCAGCACAACATCCATACCGTCGCGGTGGCGGCAGTGGGGCGAGCGATGTTTGTTTGGGCTGCTGTTGCGGCGTGCATGTGTCAATCTGAGAAAATTGTGGGTATTGAAGAACGATTGTTTCAATTGCTTGCGAAACGATTGGGGACAATCGTTCTACACTCCTGCACCTGAAACGATTGGGGAAAATTTGCTCTAGTCCACAAAAGCTCGATACAAAACCCCAGTAATGGGTCAGTTTACCGTGAATCGTGGTTTTTGTCGTTGGTACCATGCAGGTCGTCGTGCGCGCCCAGGTTTTTTGCCAACCGAGCGACACCATTAAAGTCACTTGCATTGTAAGATTATCGGATACAATGTCACGCACTCAAGAAAGTGCCCCATTCCTTTAGCGAGTCGTAGCATGTGGAAACAAGCATTAGCATCGCCCGTTGGATCGCTTCAAGCCTCTTGGAACGAAGATGGTTTGTACGCACTTTCCTTCCTCCGGTTGTTGCCAATCGATTCGTCAGAAGAAGCGCTCGAATCGCAGTTATTGGAGACGGAGCCGACCGATATGCCGCGGCGAATTCGTGTCCTTTGCAGCCAACTGAACGATGCGCTGGATACCTATTTTGACACGGGTGAATTGACTTGGTCGCTTGATCGGTT
>JAYVHC010000602.1:0-1740 GCA_043771575.1 Planctomycetia bacterium | reverse complement strand
CAGTCGATCACCGTCTATGGAGCTGGCGTAATCGGTTGCGAATACGCATCTATGTTCCGCAATCTTGGTATCAAAGTCAACTTGGTCAACACGCGCGAGAAACTGCTCGAATTTCTCGACGACGAAATCATCGATGCACTCTCGTATCACCTCCGCGACTCGGGCATCCTCATTCGTCACAATGAGACCTACGAACGATTAGAGGGGCATGATGATGGTGCAGTCCTGTACCTTGAGAGCGGCAAGCAGATCAAGACCGATATCGTACTGTGGGCCAACGGTCGCTCCGGCAATACCGAGAACATGGGCCTCGAGAACATCGGCATCACCCCATCAACTCGCGGCCACCTGAAAGTAAACGATAACTTCCAAACCGAATGCCCCAACGTCTATGCAGTAGGTGACGTCATCGGCTTTCCATCCCTCGCTAGTGCAGCTTACATGCAAGGCCGCGCCGCTACGCAACATATTACCGGCTGCGCCAGCAGTTGCCTTACGCTAACGGATGTACCTACAGGTATCTATACCAGCCCAGAAATCAGCAGCATCGGTAAATCGGAACGCGAACTGACCGCCGCAAAGATCCCATACGAAGTCGGCCATTCGCAATTCAAGAGCCTGGCGCGAGCTCAAATTACTGGCCGCGGAATCGGCATGCTCAAAGTGCTCTTCCATCGCGAAACGCTCGAAATCCTCGGCGTCCATTGCTTTGGTCCAAACGCTTCCGAAATCGTACATATCGGCCAAGCCATTATGAAGCAGCCTGCTCCCTACAACACGCTTGAGTACTTCATTAACACCACGTTCAACTACCCCACTATGGCTGAAGCCTACCGCGTCGCAGCACTGAACGGATACAATCGCCTGTTTTAGCAAGGTAGTGGGTTTCGCGACTCAACCCACCCAACACGCTGCTCAACAAAAAACGCGACATGTGTTCAAAACAGTTTCTTCTAGCGCTGCCCGCGATACTCCAAACGACGAATTGTATTGCCATAAATGTGTAACGGGCGCATGGGCCGCTTCTCTATCGGCATCGATTTTACCACGGCGCGTTCCTGTCCACGCAGAATAATCGTGCTATCCCAACCCGCCGGCGGTGCTGCCGACGTTTCACTGGCGACGCCCAATGTAACTGCTACAACCAACGCGACAAGCAACGGTCGAATACTGTTCATATCGAAATCTCCAAGAGTTTGCGTATCGAAAGTTGGAGCAAATCACTCCCACTCAACGACTCCGTTCAATGTCCTCTTGCGTCAGCACTCCGTCACCGTCCGCATCCAGTTCCTCAAAACGATCGCTGTACTCGGCGGGCACTTCCGACCGTTCAACTTTCTTATCGTTATTCGAGTCTAATCGCTGAAATAATCCTTGCTTGATTACCTGTTCAGCCAGCTTTTTCCTGCGGCTAACCGCAGTTGTATCAGCCGAAGGGTCTTCACCGATCGGAACGACTATATCGAAATATCCGATCATCATTTCATCGTCCGTCTGATCGCCCCAACGCACCGTCTTGGTGGGATCCGGGTTGTTTACATTGGCAGCTGAGTTATCAAAGGTCGCTTCACACTCGATTCTCGAACCCGCCGGAATTTTGACCGGCTCAGCTGCCCGGTAGCCCGTTTGCCAATTGAAATCGTATTCTGGTACGTCCAGCAAAATCTCTTTCTTGCCATCCGGGTAAACCGCCATGTAACGAAACGCTTTGCCACGCAAATGCATATGCGGTGCCATGGT
>JAYVHC010000601.1:0-2888 GCA_043771575.1 Planctomycetia bacterium | reverse complement strand
ATCGGAATCGACGTGGCCATTGAAGCGCTTCGAGATTGTCGCAGATCACGAAAGGCTACCATGGATGAAATCTGGGAAGCAGCAAAGGTTTGTCGAATGGCAAACGTGATGCGACCTTACCTGGAAGCAACGTCATGACCAGGAGGCAGCCACGTGACATGTCCGCTTCCGTCCGTGCACGGTTGATGAACGTCGCCAAGCTGAAAAGCGAGGCCTTCGACTTGGTACTGGTTCGCTTTGCAATCGAAAGGTTGCTGTATCGCCTTTCACGATCGAAGTACCGCGATCGATTCGTAGTCAAGGGTGCGATGATGTTTCAGGTTTGGAGCAATCTCACTCATCGCCCAACTCGCGACCTGGACTTACTCGGAACTGGTGAACCTGACATCGATCGTTTCGTTTATGTCTTTCGCGAACTATGTGTTCAAGCGGTCGAAGACGACGGACTGATTTTTATGGCTGATTCAGTCTCCGCCACCAAGTTGAAAGAAGATGAAGAGTATGAGGGCATTCGAGTGAGATTCGATGCCAAACTTGGTTCCGCGCGCATTCCTATTCAAGTGGATATCGGGTTCGGTGATGCAATTACACCCGAGTCAGTGCTCATTGATTTCCCGACGGTACTTGAGCTACCGGCTCCGAAGCTCCAATCCTATCCACGAGAAACGGTCGTTGCTGAAAAGTTCCAAGCCATGGTGATGTTGGGAATCGCAAACAGTCGGATGAAGGACTTCTTCGACCTTTTCACACTTTGCTCACAATTCGAATTTGATGGAGAACTCATACGCCGAGCCATCAAGGCTACGAAACGCGGCCACAAAACCTGTCCCAGGCCTTCGTTACCAGCGGAAGAGGTCGAGCGTTTTGTAGTGGCTCAGCTCCAATCGCTGACAATCGACGAGACGCTACTCAATGAGACCTCCCATCGCGTTAGCCGGACCATTAACGATAAAGGGGACACGCTTCGGAAAGAGCTTTCCCTACTGAATGAGAGCTTGGTCAACCTCGAGCGAGCTATCGAAGCCATTTCGATTCCTACTGGCGATGATGCTCGCGAAGTCAAACGCCTCGACTCACTTGCATCACTCACAGAGCAACAAACTCGCGACCTGCGCCGGCGCAGCGAATTGCAAGATCAACTTGCGAAGATCCAAGCGGGTGCGCCCGACCGCTTTACCATCATGAACGCCATCAAGAATCTCCAGGGCCTCTGGGAGCATCTGACGATGGGGGAACGCAGTCGACTGATGACCCAGTTAGTAACCAGCATCGACCATGATCCGAGCGACAGTACGCTTTCGATCACGCTAAGCCCTATTGGACTGAAGTCCTTTGCAACGAACCCAACTGATAGCTACAACCAAAGTACAAGTAACCGCAAATGACCCCTCACCTAAAAATTAGTTTCCAGACCACGTCCGAATCACATGGTCGCCAACGCGTTGCTGCACCTAAAGCCGAGAGGCCAATTGCACCGCCGCGGGTGCCTCACATCACCAAGCTGATGGCTCTCGCAATTCGCCTCGATCACCTGTTGGCAAACGGCCAAGTCAAAGACCAAGCGGAGATCGCCCGCGTCGCCGGCATCACCCGCGCCCGCGTCACGCAAATCCTCAACCTTACCAACCTCGCCCCCGACATCCAGCAAGCCATCCTCGATTTGGAGCCAACCACCGACCACGTGCCACGATTCCGCGAAGGCGAAGTTCGTCAGATTGCGATCACCACCAACTGGGAAAAGCAGCGACTGCTGTGGAAGCGACTCGTCAAAAGCACGCAATAAAGTCAGCCTCCAGAGTAATGAATCAAGCAATGCCATCGGATATAAGCCACGGTGGCTGTGCTTACCTCGGTCGATCTCTGCGTTCCAGTGTTTTCTTTCGCTGACGTTCTAACGGCGACCAGCCAATCGCTTTTTCGTTTGGCTGGATACGCTATCTTCATTCCAGTTCTCGAAGAACGAGTCCACCTGGGCAATGAACGGATCGCTTGGCGTTCGAATTTTTCGATGGGGATTTTCGACCTCTGCTATCGATGTGCCTGTTGCGACGCTCGGGGCGTGGCTGGCGAGCATACTCACTGGCGGAGGTGGATCGGCTATACCTTGCGGGTTGGCATTCCCTGCAGCCAATGCGAAGCTCAATGATGGTGAAGCAGAACCGCTTGTTCGCGTTGTCGCTGAATCAAACTGATAAACTCTGTCGGTGTTGTTGTCTACGATCCAGATGTTACTATTGTTGATCGTCGGATCGATGGTAAGTCCAGTTGGACTGCCACCACCTGAAGTAATTGTCCAGTTTCCGATCGACGCACCAACGACACTGTACTTGAAGACTTTGTCGGTAGAAGAAGTATTGTTTAGGACCCAAATACTTGTACCGTCCGTAACAAGGTCCGTTGGACTGGTATTGCTACTGTTAAGGGAAAAACTACTAGACGCGTTCTGACTCAACGTGGTCCGGGTTGCAGCGCCAGCGTACTTAAACACTTTGTCGCTTCGACTATCGACGATCCAAACGTCGGTGCCATTGGTCGTGATGCCCTCCACGGTCGCATTGCTGGCGAGAGAGCCTAAGGACCACGAACCGAGCAGTCCACCGCTGGTGTTGTAAACATAGACTTTTTTGTTGGCATCGACGACCCAGACCTTGTCCCCGGCGGCAGTGCTGGCAGCTCCGCGAGGAGCGGTGTTGCCGCTGCTGAGCGAGTAATTCTCGATAGCTATGCCCGTTATTCCATATTCATATGTCAAATTTGTCGTGGCATCGTTGACCACGTAAAACTTAGTATCATTGTCGAGGATCTGCCCCTGTGCGATTTCGTCGGCAAGGACCGCATTTCCAGAGATGATCGTCAAATTGATAAAGATGGTTTCAGCAGACTCGTGA
>JAYVHC010000600.1:0-5912 GCA_043771575.1 Planctomycetia bacterium | reverse complement strand
TCGATCGCAGAGGCCAATGCCGCAACCCGGTCATGCGTAGCAACTTCGCCATAGTTGATCGGCGGTTTCTCGAAATCAAACTGAGCCCAGCCGATGGCTGACGATAGAAACCAAGCCAAAGCAGTTGAAATACCAACAATGAGTTTCATCATTACACCCACAGCGCGATTACTGAGGCAACTAAAAAGGAATCCAAACCCTACCTATTACCCTATCCAATCCTAAACAGGATGTCAATATCCAGTTTTAGTTGTGTAGAACGATTTTCCCAATCGTTGATGTGTGATAAGTGTAGAACGATTGTCCCCAATCGTTCCCTAGAGCAATTGAGACAATTGCTCTACTCTCGGTTGGTTTGGCTGCGAATAAATGCCCAGCCGCTGCTGAGACGCTCAGCTAACGTCCGACCATGAAAGAACTTGAGAAGGTGCGTCAACACCAGTGGGTTACCAGCGACATTGCGATCAAAGTGCGGCATCCAACGACCACGGCGTTCGCAGATCACTTTGAGACGCGTCATTTCTAGTAAACCTTCGGGACCGCGTGTCACCCCCCAGCCGCTGTGACCGCGACCGCCGAACGTTACTCGCGGATCAGCGGTCGGTATCAGCGTGTCGTTTAGGGTTACACAACCGGCTTGAATTTGTTCTGCCCAATGGGAAGCATGGGGTTCAGGCCCAAACACCGACGCCCCCAAATGGTAGGGACAGCTTGCATCGATTCGGACCGCTTCGGTCATGTCAGCTACTTGAATCACCGCCGCGAGCGGCGCAAACACATCCGCTTGAGCCACACGCATCTTCGGAACAACATCGACTAAGACCGTGGGTGGAAAATTTTTGCCCTGTTCGGCAGCGTGAGCCGTCAGCAAACGAGCGCCACTGCCAACTGCTTCCGCAATCAACTCGCGGGCTTGTGCGAGAATTTGTGGACGCAGCGCTGTGGCGGGAGCGTCAATTAACTCTTCGGTTAGCAAATCGCACAAAGCTGCTTTGCTTTCCGCCGTGACGAATATTCGCCGCGGTGCGATGCACGTCGCGCCGCCATTCATCTTGAGTGCGAAGGCGATCGACTTAGCCGCGCGCTTCAAATCCGCCTGCGGCAAGACGAAGACGGCGTCGCAGCCGCTCAATTCCATCGTTGACGGAGTCAGTTCTTCGGCAAGCAGGTGGAGCACCTTGCGGCCCGTTCCAGCCGACCCGGTAAGGACAACTTTGTCGACTCCCAGACGTATTGCTGCTTCACCCGCTTCAATGTCGCTAGGCAAAACTTGGACAAGTTCCTTTGGAATGCCTGCCGTCGCCATGCAATCTCGCAAGAGCAAAGTCACGCGCTCACAACCCGGCGCGGGTTTTACCAAGACCGCGTTCCCCGCCGCGACTGCTTGAATCATCTGCACTCCCGCCAGCAACAGCGGATAATTCCACGGAGCCAAAATCAGCACCAATCCCCAGGGTTCGGGCCGAACCGAGACTCCAATACGCCCCATCCACCATGAGCCCAGCAACGTCTGGTGTGAGTAGGGAGCCAAAATTCGCGGTCCGTGATTCGCAGCGAATTTGCAAGCATCGGCCAAAGGGAAAACTTCGGAAGTCAAGATTTCAGCGGCCGTGGAAGGCCTTTCCACCGCCGCCACAAGTTCATCGCAGCGTTGTGCCAATTCCGCCGCGATTGCAAAAATGGCGCGAAACCGATCTCTGCTTGTGGAAAACCACCACTTGCGCTGCGCATCGATTGCAGCTTTTCTCGCTTTCGTAACAATTACTACAATGTTTGACGGCACTTCTGAACTTTGGTTCATCAACTTGATAGGCCCGCGAGGCGTAAATTCGAACTGCAGTTATAATTGAACTGACTTGGGCGTAGTGGATTTGGCGAAAGTAGCTTGTAAAGATGACTGGACGAACGATTGCGGTGGGAGACATTCACGGATGTGCCGCCGCACTGAAAACACTTCTCGACATGATTGCTCCCACGCCTGATGATACCATAGTTACGCTCGGTGATTACGTAGATCGTGGCCCTGATAGTCGGGGAGTGATCAACCAGTTGATCGAACTCCGTAAGCGATGTCACCTTGTGCCACTGATGGGTAATCACGAAGAGATGATGTTGGAAGTGGTCCGCGAAAAACAGCCACCCTATCGCTGGCTACAGCACGGCGGCGTGGATACACTCGATTCCTATGGCTTCTGTGGTGACATGTCGGTGATTCCGGAAACGCATCTCGAGTTCTTTCGTTCGATGAAGGATTTTTACGAGACCGATTCGCATTTCTTTGTTCACGCCAACTACGACCCGAATTTACCGTTGGAACAGCAAGATGTGCATACCTTGCGTTGGCAGAAATTGACCGAAGTGACGCCTGGTCCACATCAGAATGGCAAGCGAGCTGTGGTCGGACATACACATGATCGCGATGGCGAAATCTTTAAAGTCCGCCATTTAACCTGCATCGATACGTATTGCTACGGCGGACGCTGGTTGACCGCTCTCGATGTCACTAGCGGTACCATCTGGCAAGCAGATTCTGAGGGTCGTTTGCGATAACGCTGCGCAACAGGTCCCCGAAGTGGACTTTTGCCGTTCACTGCACGAACGCAGAGCTCCCTCGAACAACGCTACTGCGACACACTAAGTTTCTAAGTTTCGAGCGAACAATTTCTGTCGGTTCGCAAATGTGGTACAGGCTTCCAGACTGGCATCATCAAAACGTTGCCATCGCGGCGGACGATCGATCAGCAGCAGCGGCTTCAGGACTACTTTCTTAGATCAGCTCCCTCGGAGTATATTTTTGTGCGCGGTGAGTATTTGAACCTCGGTGAGAAAGTGAATCCAGGGACGCCATCGGTACTTCCACCGATGCAGCCGATGCAGGGAGAGGGCGAGGCGGATCGGCTTGCGCTAGCAAACTGGTTGGTTTCACCGAATCATCCGTTGACGGCTCGGGTCGCCGTTATACTACCAACTCTGGGTGTCGAAATCTGGTCTTTTGGGAAAGTCAAATGTAGGGTGGGTCGCGGTACGATACTCGAAGTCGTTCCGCGAATTGGTAATGCGGTGTCGCGGAGCGACACCTCCACATTCTTCCTAACGAGCCTATTGCAACGGAAAAAAGCGAGAAAAACTCCCGATTCCTCAAGGTAAAGCCTATTCCGGCCCGCGTTTGACTGTCAAACTTAAGAGGTACGCAAGGCACCGGCGGAATCGGTTTTGTGAACATTCTGCCTCCCACGCATGTCTGTAGGGTGTGCCGACTTTTCTTGCATGGCATTTCGTAACTTTTTCAGCACGGCATTTTTTCCAGTGACAGACCACGATGGTCAGCAGCAACTGACCCAACAAATTCTCGACTTCGTTTACCACCCACAGTATCAACCCACCAAGCCCAAGGGCATTCACCAGGCTCTGCGACTGCCTCCCGATCAGTATGCTGATGTTCGCAAAGCGGTGAAGAGTTTAGTGCTGACAGGCCAATTGGCTTATGGCGGCAACCATCTTGTGGTTACGCCTGAACAAGTTTCCGGCGATCCCAAACTTACTCGTGGCACTTTCCGTCAGGCTGCTGCGGGTTTCGGATTCGTACGACCCGTAGCCACGGGCCGCTTGGCAACATCTGAAGATATCTTCATTCCGGCTGGTCAAACCAGCTCAGCGATGGACGGTGATATGGTGCAGATTCGTGTACGACCAAGTCGTCGCGGATCAGGCACTGAAGGCGAAGTACTCGAAGTGCTCGAACGAGCACGGCGCCAGTTCGCAGGTACCTTTGGCGAACACGAAGGCAAATCGGTTGTTTGGCTCGATGGAGTCGTGATCGGGGGCCCAGTGGAAGTTGGCGACGTGCGCGGTCTGCCCGTTCAAGCCGGCGATAAAGTCGTCGTCGAGATCGTGCAATATCCGCATGGTGACACACCAGGCGAAGCGGTCATCATGGAAGTGCTCGGTTCGAGCAAGAATCCAGCCGTCGATACGCTGGCCGTGATGCGGCAATTTGGTTTGGCCGAAGAGTTTCCCGCCGAAGTGATCGAACAAGCTCGCGAGTTGGCCGATCGCTTCGTGGAAGGTGAGATCGAACCCGATCGACGCGATCTAACCAAAGTCGTCACGTTAACGATCGACCCCTATGATGCTCGCGACTTCGATGACGCAGTTTCGCTCAGCAAAAACGAGAAGGGACACTGGGAGTTGATGGTGCACATCGCCGATGTATCGCACTTCGTTCCCGTTGGCACGCCGCTCGATGCGGAAGCTCGCAAGCGCGCTACCAGCGCCTACTTGCCCGACCGCGTCATCCCTATGTTGCCCGAACTGATCAGCAATCACTTGGCCAGTCTCCAGCCCGATAAAATTCGGATGACTAAGACCGTCTTGATGGAGATGACCAGCGCTGGCATCGTCGTCCATCAAGAAGTGTTCAATTCGGCCATTCACAACGACAAACGTTTGAATTACGAACAGGTCGATCAGTTCCTTGAAAACCGCGAGGCATGGCGTGAATTACTGACGCCGCAGATTTGGACGCTGCTGGGCGACATGCACGAATTGGCCATGGTCTTACGCAGTAACCGCAAAACCAAGGGCGCGATCGAATTGCATCTCCCCGAAGTAAAGATCGATCTCGACAAAGCTGGCAAAGTGAAAGGTGCGCGGTTGGTCCAAAACACCGAGAGCCACCAGATGATCGAAGAGTTCATGTTGGCCGCCAATCAAGCGGTCGCTATGTGGCTCGACGATTTGCAAATTCCATTCCTCCGCCGCGCGCACGCCGCTCCCGAGCGCCGCAAAATGCGCAAGCTCACGGAATTCGTGCAAGACCTCGGCATCCGCGTTCAGAACCTTGAAGATCGCTTCGAGATTCAAAAAGTGGTCGAGTCTGTCAAAGGAAAATCCACTGAGTTTGCAGTGAACTATGCGATTCTCAAGTCGATGAGTAAAGCCGTCTATCAACCCGATTTCGAGCAACACTACGCGCTGCAGTTCGATCACTACTGCCATTTTACCAGCCCCATTCGTCGCTATCCCGATTTGCAAGTGCATCGAACCGTCGATCGCTTGGTCCGCAATGTCAAGCCTGTTGGCGACCCCGTACCGGTGCTGATTACTCTGGGTCATCATTGTTCAGATAAAGAGCAAAATGCTGAGTGGGCCGAACGCGAAGTGATCAAAATCAAAATCCTTCACTTCCTCAACAAGCAGATTGGCCAATCGATGCCCGGGGTCATTAGCGGCGTGACTCCCGAAGGTTTTTATGTGCGTGGCACCAAGTTCCCCGCCGAAGGATTTGTCACGATCAAGAGTTTACCCAAGGATCGCTATCGCTTCGAAAAGCAGGGACATTACATCGAAGGATTCCGCAGCGGCAATCGTTTCCGACTCGGCGATGAATTAACCGTTCGAATTGAAGAATGCGACCTAGCCCGTCGCGCCTTGCTGTTGAGCGTCGTCACCAATCACACTTCGCGCGGCGAGTCCACTGCGCCCGTTCGCACCGGTGGCAAAGCCGCCAAGCGCGTCGACTCGCCCAGCCGCAAGTCCAAGAACGGAACTATCAAAGCCAAGTTCACGTCAAAAAAATCCAAAGCTCGCAGCTCCAAGAAGCGCCGCCGCTAGTGTAGAACGATATGTCTCAATCGTTCCTGGGCACTGCAGCGCACGCTAGAGCTCATCCGTACAAGCGTTTCGCAACGAGCAGAACGATGGCAATGGCACCCATGCCGACGATTAGCCACCAGATTGCACCGCCGGTCGTAAAATATTTCTTCCAAGTTGACATTGTCTTCCTTTCGGATTGGCCGACTGTGGCGTAAGCTTCCAGCTTGCGATTGCACTGCCAGAGCCCCCTTTTTTAGTGGCTACGCAACTACTCCACAAGCATAATGCACACCAATTCGCCAAAATGATGGAGCTAA
>JAYVHC010000599.1:0-3183 GCA_043771575.1 Planctomycetia bacterium | reverse complement strand
CCGATCGCTTGGGGCCGTGACTATACCGACGTTACGCCCATCCGTGGTGTCTTCCTTGGCGGCGGTGAACATCGCTTGGAAGTCTCAGTCGACGTTTTTCCTGTCGCCGGGGAGTGACCGCTAGGACGTTGACGAAAAGGTGCATAAATAGCGGACTGCGGCTTAGCGGGGCGTTGTGATTTGAATGCGGATGCGCGAAAATGCGCGTCATGGATCGGTTGGCCCCTTGGTTAAGGCCACCATCTTTGATAACTCTCTCAAAGCAGTCAACCGTTTATGAACGCTCCATCTGTCACGAAGGACTCTTCTGTCAGTACGCCGAGTTATCCGTTTTTCACTCAGTTGGCGAGCACGATCAATTCAGGTTTGGCCCGCTCGATCATCTTGGCAGGTAATGTCAACGATCTGTATTTCGATGGTAGCCAATATGTACCGCTGGTTTCATTCCTGTTAACTAAGACGACGGTGCCTGGGCTGATTCATATCGTCTATGAACTGAACGGACCGGTGCGGATGAGCGACGAGCATCGGCTGAAGTTGCGTGAAGCTTGGTCGGCGTGGAAGACGGGCGTCGATGTGAATTCACTAGCACTCAAAGATCTAACCACCGAGAGCTCGAAGATCGAACTGCGACGCAAAGAGTTCGATCAGTACATGCGCGATGCGATCGGCAACGCCACGCAGGCGCTTGAGTTCTTGCGGCAGTTGACGATCTGTTCGCGCACGTCGTTGCGTGAGAACCTGCTGATCTTCATTGAGGCAGCCGATATGTTGCTGCCGGCGGGTGATGGTGATGTGGCTCGTATGAATGATATGCAAGTTCGACGCGTGGCGATCATGACGGATTGGTTTAGCGATCCCGCGTTTTTCTCGGGTCGTGATTCGGTGTGTTTGGTGGCAGAGTCGCGAAGTTTGATTCATCCACGTGTGGCTCGTTTGCCGCAAGTGATTTCGGTAGACATACCTAGCCCTGATCTAGCGACGCGGCGCCACTTCATCCAGTGGAATCGCAATCAACCGACGAGCAACGCGATTCCGGTCAGCGACCCTGCGAGTGCAGCTATAGCCCAGGGTGCGCCAGCGGAGGTCGACACGTTGGGAGAAGCAACGGCGGGGCTGTCAATTCATGCGCTGCGGCAGTTGATGCTCGCGTCGGCGTACTATCGTCGACCTGTGTCGCGCGAGGATGTGGTTCGTCAAGTCGAACAGTTCATTCAAAGCCAATTGGGCGAAGACGTAGTTGAATTCAAGAAGCCCAAGCATACGCTCCAGGATGTCGTGGGTTTTACCAGTCTGAAAAAGTTCCTTGAAGATTACATGATGCCTCGCTTGAGACTGCCCGATGATCGCGCGCTGCCTGGGGCGGCAGTGGCTGGGGCGATCGGGGGCGGCAAGACATTTATCTTTGAGGCAGTGGCGTCAGAGTTGGACATGCCGGTACTAGTTTTGAAGAGCATTCGCAGCCAATGGTTTGGCCAGACGGATGTGATCTTTGAGCGACTACGGCGGGTACTCGAGGCGCTTGAAAAAGTAGTCATCTTTGTTGACGAAGCGGATACTCAATTTGGTGGTGTCGGCGAAGGAACACATGAGACCGAACGTCGACTGACGGGTAAGATTCAAGGAATGATGAGCGACCCGATGTTGCGCGGAAAAGTAATTTGGTTGCTGATGACAGCCAGGATTCACCTATTGTCGCCGGACATCCGGAGGCCGGGACGCGTGGGCGATTTGATCATTCCCATTTTAGATCCGGTTGGCCAAGATCGCTTGGACTTCATCGCTTGGATGCTCAAGCCGGCCGGCGCCGTCGGCGAGCACCTTTTGAGTTGGATGGACATGGAAGCTCTGCCGCCCGATTTTTCGGCGGCAGGCTTCGCTGCGTTACGAAGCCAAATCAAAGCGATCCCACCCAAAACAGAGGATGAGCTGAAAGCGATTATCGGCGACTTCATCCAGCCGGCGATTGGGCAGACGCGGCGTTATCAGACGCTGCAAGCGCTCGTGAATTGCACGCGGCGGAGTTTGTTGCCAGATCCAAAAGTAACTGACGAACAGCGCGCCTTATGGGAACGGGAAATCAGCCACTTAGAAGCGCAGGGCATTCGTTAATCGTACCAAGTGAGCTTTAATTAGAGATTCAGGTCCCAGTAACGCACAGCCCATGTCGCTTTAAAAAAGTGAGGTAACTCCAATGTTCCGATCCATCGCATTCGTTTCAACCTTGGTTTTGTGTTCCTTCGCAGCCACGCTGACGCACGCTCAGCAAGAATTCTCCAAGCTGGTGGGCGGGACAACGATTCAGCCTGTAGTAGCCGGCAAGAACATCGTCGTACCCTACATCACTTGGGGCGGCGACGTGGCGACGTTTTTGGCTAACGGTGGTTTGCAGACCGAGCCCGGCTCGGCTTATCAAGCGGCTGGTTTGCAAATGCAGCTGACTCCTGGCGACGATTTTGTTGGCCAAGTGAAGAATTACGTTAGTGGCAAGTCGCCGTTTCTGCGCGGCACGATGCACATGCTGGGGCAAGCCAGCGAAGTGATCGCATCGGATCCACGTACAAAGCCCGTCATTATTTTGCAGTTGTCGTGGAGCGCGGGCGATCACATTGTCAGTCGCGAGACAATTCGCAAGCTGAATGACTTGAAGGGCAAAAAAATCGCTTGCCAACAAGGTGGCCCGCATGTGGGGTTGCTGTACGATTCTTTGACTGCGGCGCAGTTGACGAACAAAGACGTGACCATTGTTTGGACAAAGGATTTAACGGGTGCAGGCGGGGCTGCCGAATTGTTTCGCAAGGACAGCTCGATCGACGCGTGCTGTGTGATTACACCCGATATGTTGGGTTTGACGGGTGGGATGGACGCCAGCGGCAGTGGTGCCGAAGGTACCGTCAAGGGTGCGCGTGTGCTGAATAGTACTCAGCAGATGAGCCGTTCGATCGCGGACGTTTATGCAGTGCGTCGCGATTGGTTTGATGCAAATAAGGATTGGGTCAAAAAGTTTGTGGCGGGCTATCTAAAAGCCTCCAGCCAAGTAGTGGCCATGCGTAAAGAGTTTGAAGACACGAAGAAAATGAGCCCCGCCTATCGCGATCTGCTAGCCAAGAGCCAGAAGATCTTCGGTGAAGAGGTGATTCCAACGCTGGAGGTTGACGCGCATGGGTTGCTGCTTGACTGCAC
>JAYVHC010000598.1:0-5519 GCA_043771575.1 Planctomycetia bacterium | reverse complement strand
TTAGGGCTTCACTGCGATCGTCAAGTCTTTCATTGCATTCAAAACACTCACCATGACTGAATTCGGATTATTCTCGTCCAAAGAGGATTCCAAAAACTTGATGTGATCCACTCCCACTCCGATCGAGCCAGCGAACGGGTCAAGTGGCAGCCATCGCTCATTCACCCAAGCTTCACACCACATGTGATAAATTGCCACGGTCTCGTCGCCATCTTTGAAAATTCGCAAACCGCTGGCCGCGCGCGCAGGAATGCCGCGTTCTCGCAGCGCAGCGATCAACAAGATAGAATGCGCTTTGCAATCTCCGGCTTGCTGTTGAATCGCTTGGGTAGGCGTTAAGAATTGACGCGAAAGCGGTTCCTTTTTTAGTTTGCGAAATACCCCCTCAGTTAACTTCGATACCATGGAAAAAGCATCCAAACCATCATCCGGAAGCTCGCCTAGAAACATTTGCAATTGCGGAATGTTGGTCTCGAGCTTCGCGCGGTAAGGCTCTTCGGGGGGATCCTGAAGCACGCCATTTGGGATCGGCTCGTTAGCGATTGCGCGGTAGATTGTAACTTCCGCACCAAGCGCACTGAGCGATTTGACATGTTGATTTACCTTCTTGGACAACATCCCGAACGGATCGTCATTTGTTGAGTCGATCAGGAATGTTAAGTGTGCTGCGCGAAGCTGGTCGGCGGTTGCTGGCACTGGAATTGTTAATGCAATCAGTTGTGCAGCTCGAATCTCGCCATCGATACGTTCCACTTCGTCGCTTGTGGTTTTGAACATCGTAAAGCCTCCTGGGCTCAAGGATTTAATAATCTCGCCCGCTTTGTTAACCCAGTTTTTTGTCAATGCGCTCCCCTCTTCGGTCACAAATTGCGTCTCGATCAGCAACAACTCGGATACGACGCCGCCTGGCAGCGTTGTGAGTTCGAGCTTGCCGCTTCTAAATTCGACTTTGACGAATCGGTTCAGTGGTGGAACATACACCTGAGCCACGCGGAATTCGTCTGGCTGCATCGGCTGCTGTCGCAAAATTGCAATTATCCCGAGTGGTCCCCAGGCTCCCTTTGGCCAGTGCAGACTGGTGACGGTCGACTTGCCGTCGGCTGATCGGGTGTTCGTCAAGGTATCTCCCGCCAACGCGGCATTCATTTCGGACGCAGCGCCTTGGGTGATCGAAGATTTTTCCGTGAACGACTTGAACTGTCCATTCGGAAGTTCTCGTGATTCAAGTACGATTTCGCGGCGCTGGATCGCATTCGTTGGCGTCGCGGTAATCTCGAGAACATCGCGTTTCTTCAAGATCAAGAGAGCACTTCCCAGAAGATCCGAAGTGGCGACGGTGATTTGCGAAAACCCAAGACACTTTCCGTTCAGGTACTGTGCATACCAAGTTGTAACTGGCAGAGTTCGCGTATCGAGCCAGTTTTTCTGGCCAGCAGGCACCAATTGTGGCAACCTTTCTTCAACCGCAGGGGTCGGTGGATTTGCCGGTGGCAGCAAGCCGCCATCCTCGGGCTTAACCACGACCGTGCGTTCGCCACAACCCGCTTGCAGAACCATGAGAGCCATGCCGCAGAGGGTCCACTTCCGAAGCCTCAGTTTGGTTGACTTTGTGAGGTCTAGTCCCATGCTTGAATTCTCGATCCGATTTTAGTGACCCATGAAAAGGGGGTAAAGGTAATGACGCATTGGATCCACTGTTGCAAATACGCCACCGATTTCAAGACTAGGTTCACACGAGGTCCGATTGTAGCGATTAGTCACAACTATTCTGTCTTCAGCCATTGGGAAAGTGAACAACTTTGCGGCAAAACAAACGCTGGTCCAGATGCTGACCTAGTTTTAGTTATCTGCAAAAACGGTCTCGTCGCATGCAGACAGTAAATAACACCTCCGATTTCCGCTCGACAATTGCACCCGAGGCAAACAGACGGAACGGAGGAAAACATCCCCCGGTAACGGCAAGTGAGATTCCCATGGGTTCGCAACAACGCTCCCAGAAAAACAATTCGACTTCAGTCACTCCTTCGACGTCCGACGCTCTTACGAGCTTTGGAAGTTTATCGGACGAGCAATTGGAGTCGCATCTGGAAGTATATCGTTACGGCGCGTTCGATCTAACCGATGCGATTCGTCCATCCGTGGGCTTGCAAGTCGTTCCACGGCAGGGATTTCGTCACGACGTTTACGTCGATCCGGCCTCCAAAGCCAAAGTTCCAGTGATCCTAGCTGCCGCATCCAGCGAACGACTGTTTGATCTATTTATCGACATGATTGATACTCTCGGTCCGGTCGTTGACGTCGTCCTCGAAACCAGCCACTATCATAACGGCGGTCATCAAGACCACTATCGCGAACACATCGACATGCCTGTCTTGAAGAGCATCCTTTACGATTTTGAAAATATGCTGCTCAATGACGGCTGCACCGGCATCGCGGTACTCAATCCGCAGCGCCAGCAAGAGGTGCAATTCGACGAGCACAAGATGATCATCTCCTACGGTTCGCCGCTAGAGAGTTTTGAGCGGGTCTTGATCAGCCATGACGTGTACATCGATAAGGATATCCATTTCATCACCGAAGCCGAGCACGTCCACACTAGCAGCGACCAACTGTTCGATGAATTTCAAACGCTCTGCATGCGCCTCGGCATGGAATCCGACGAGCAATAGATCGCTGGCAGGGGCATCGCGGTCTGTTAAAGTGTAGGCCTCCGGTTCTCTTTGTTAGCGTGGTCGGGAGAGCGAGGCTCCAGCCGAGCTTTTTGGCTCCAGCCTAGCACTGATCCGAACAAGCGTTACACATTTTTCCAAACGCCCTGTTTTGCACTGGCTAGCACCGCGTCGCAAACTCGCTGCGTCTCCAGCGCATCGCGGAAGGTCGGGTGAGCTGGAGAACCGGTATCGAGGCTGGTGAGGAAGTCGGCGACTTGGTGTGTGAAGGAATGTTCGTAGCCGATTTGCAGACCTGGCACCCACCAGTTGCCCATATAGGGTTGATCGCCGTCGGATACGTGGATACTTCGCCAGCCGCGAACAATCGACTGATCGGCATGATCAAAATATTGCAGGCGATGAAGGTCATGTAGATCCCACTTCATACTGGCATGCTCGCCATTAATTTCTAAGGTGTAAAGCGCCTTGTGGCCGCGGGCGTAACGCGTCGATTCAAACAGGCCCAGCGAACCGTTGGTGAAGTGACAAAGGAACGAACACGCGTCGTCGATGCCAACGGGTTCCATCTTTCCAGTCTCAGCGTGCATGCGTTCTTTCACAAATGTCTCAGTCATCGCAGTGACGTCTTTGATCGAGCCGTTCAACCAAATAGCCGAATCGATGCAATGCGCGAGCAAGTCGCCGGTTACGCCGCTACCGGCAGCTTCCACGTCCAAACGCCAGGTAGCCGCGCCGCCTTGAGGGACGTCGGCGTTGATCGTCCAGTCTTGCAGGAAGTTAGCACGGTAATGGAAGATTTTGCCGAGCTTGCCAGAGTCGATTATTTGCTTGGCCAATGTCACTGCGGGAATGCGACGGTAATTGTACCAAACCATGTTGGGTACACCGGCCTTTTCAACCGCTTGGCACATCTCTTCGCCTTCGGCAACGTTCATTGCCAACGGCTTTTCACAGAGGATCATCTTGCCCGCTTTAGCGGCTTCAATGGCGATCTCTTTGTGCAAGTTGTTCGGTGTGCAGATATCGACCGCATCGATGTCATCACGTTTCAATAACACTCGCCAATCGGTCTCAACCGATTCGTAACCCCAATTGTCTGCGAATGGTTTGGCTTTTTCGGCGTTGCGAGCACACAGGGCCTTGAGAACCGGCTTATGTTCGCTCTTGAAAAAGTGGGCCGCCTGAACGTATGCGTTCGAGTGCGTTTTGCCCATGAAGCCATAACCGATCATTCCGATACGAAGTTCTTTCACTGTTTTACCTTTCGAGGATGTTGGGTTGTGTGCGTGGAGGGATTGAGGTCCAAGAAATTACCAACCATGGGCATTGCGGACTTTGATCATGGTGTCGAGGATCGTGTTCCAAGTCTTGGGATCTTCAAGCATGGCGTTCGGGAACATGCAACCGTCCCAACAAATATGCTTGATGCCGCGAGCGGCTGCATCTTTCAGCCAGTAGCCCGAGCACTTAACAATATCCAGCTTGCCGTTGGGATCGTCGGCTGGGCAATGTTTGCCGGTTTTGTCATGCGCGCCTGCGCCGTGCACCTGGCCATCGTTTTGCGCGACGTGGAAATCGATTGTCCAAGGTCGCAGCTTGTCAGTCATCTTTTCATAAGCCGCGTAGAACTCGTCGGTCGTGTGCCCTTCCTTTACCAGCGCACATGCGGGTGCGTTGTAGCCCAGAAGATAAAGATATGTATGAGCCAAGTCGGCTTGGAAACCCAGCGACTCGGGCATACCGACTTCCTCGAGCAAGTTCAGCATGTCTTTCCAACTATGCATTCCCGCCCAACAAATCTCGCCTTCAGCGGCGAGTCGTTGACCGTGATCTGCAGCGATTTTGGCCGCTTCGCGGAAGGTGCCAGCGATCTTAGATGTGTTGGACTTGGGATTCTCTTGCCATTTGGCCACACCGAATTCAGCCGAGTCGATTCGAATTACACCGTACTTTCGTGCTCCATGTTTTTCGAAGATCCCCGCGATGCGACATGCCATCTTCACTGCGCTGATGAATTTTTCACGTGCCGCATCGTCGCCCATGGCCGAGTCGCCCACGGTTCCAGGCCAAACGGGTGCAACCAGCGATCCGACACTGAAGCCGTAACTGGCAATTTGGTCCGCGATCTTGTTCAGTTCATCATCGCCAGCTTCGGGATGGGTGTGGGGTAGGAACAAAAAGTAATCGATACCGTCGAACTTCTGACCGTTCACATTCGCGGCAGCCGTCAGTTGGAGCATCTTTTCCAGACTGATGGGAGGTTCTTGTCCTGCGTCAGTGCCTTTGCCAACGAGACCTGGCCACATGGCATTATGAAGTTTCGGGGACGCGTGGCTCATGTTTGGGAACTCCGAGAGGGTAGAGAGAGAGGGTTATGCTAGGAAATCGCTACGCATTCATCCAAGCGCCGTTTTTGGGCAAGTTGGGATGGCAGTCTGGGCCAAAGTAACGGAGGCCCACGAGCGGCTCGCTGCCGGTGTTTTCGATCTCGACGCCACCCGTCGCCGCCTCGTAAGAAATAAATACTTCGTCTTCGGTGTTCTCGCCGAAGTTGATCATTGCTGGAGTCTGCAGCGCCAACTTGCCGATTCGGCCCTTTCCTTGAACTGTGATCCAGCCGCTTGCGCCCGGGTCTTTCAACGTGCACTTGGCGCCTGGGTCGATGGTCAGTTCCTTAGCACTGAACAACTGCTTGCCATCAATGGTTCCGTACACAATCCACTTGTCGGTAAAGCCTGGGCCACTGCGAGAATCGTCGACGATTGGCTCAATATAGTTCGCATCTTTGAAATGCGTATCGATGTTCTTGTCCCAATCGAGCTGGCCGATGATGAAGTCCAAGTCGTT
>JAYVHC010000597.1:0-2554 GCA_043771575.1 Planctomycetia bacterium | reverse complement strand
CTACTGAAATTCGGACTCGGCACAAATTTCTGGAACGAGTTTGTGTTTACTGCATACCACCATCATCAGGCCCAAGCGATTTTTCTTGCTGGGATACCTGATCTGAAAGCCACACTTCCCAATGCGTAACTGAAAGCTGGTACCTTAGTTGAGAAATGACTTGCGACGTTCTTGGATCGCTGCGGCAGTGTAGAGCTTTTCGGCGAGCCAGTAGATCCCGCGGCGCAGCTCTTCAACGGTCATTTGTTTGGGCTGAAAATTCACATCGAAAAGGGTGCAGAGATCCCACCGCCCGGGTTGAAGTATCCGCCCCTCGCTGAGCAGCCGCGCGTAAAGCGGCGTTCCCGGAAAAGGTGTCAACACCGTAATTTGGACGTCCCACAGTTCTGCCTCCCGCGCGAAGTCATAGACTTCTTCAAAGATGCTTGGTGTTTGACTATCAAGCCCCAAAATAAAGCAGCCATTCACGGTAATCCCATGCGATTGTATACGGCGAATTGCCTGTTTAATATCTCCGGTATATCTCGACTTGAAGTTCGCTCGCAATTCGATACCGTCTAGCGAGCTCTGTTCGGGACTCTCCAATCCGATCAATACCTGCTTGCATCGCGCTTCGCGCATGAGCGCTAGCAACTCCGAATTATCCGCCACCGAAATGTCGGTTTCTGTGAACCATTTAATTCTTAAAGGAATCAACTCACGACATAGTTCCTTGCCCCATTGATGGTCAACGAATGTGTTATCGTCCGCGAACTCCACAAACGGACGGCGTTCAATTTTTTGAATGGCATGAAGATCGCGAATCACGTCGGCGACGGGTCGTTTACGGTAGGGATGGTTGAACATCACACTGGAAGCACAGAAGTCGCACCGCCACGGACAGCCGCGAGTAGTCTGTACCGGGAATCGCGTATAGGGTCGATCTTGGAGCAAGTCATAGCGTGGAATTGGCAGTGAGCGAATATCTGTGGGCGGCAATGAGCGCGCATCCCAAAGTCGCTGGGTACTGCCGGCTTCGACCGCGGCGACAGCAGCTGGCCAAGTTTGCTCTCCTTCCCCCAGAAACACTAGATCCGCATGCGCCAGTGCCTCGTCGGGTTGGACCGTAACGTGTAGGCCACCCATGGCTACTTTTACGCCGGCTGCGCGTAGACGACCAGCAATAGCGTAGGCTTCGTAGACTTGCGCGGAAAAAGTACTGATGGCGACCAGGTCGCAGTCATACACCTCAGCAGGCTCGCTACCGTCGCGGTCTGCTTCAAAGTAACGCAACTCGTGCCCAGTCGGAGTGCACGCCGCCAGATACAAGAGCCCCAAACTTGGGAGCGCACTGAGTACCTTGCCTCGTTCCAAAACGCCGGGCAAAGTTAGCCCAAGTTTCAATAATTCTGGATCATGCGCGCGTAGGCCACTGAGCGCCAGAAAGCCTATCTTCATGGGGGGCCATTTCGTAGAGTTTGAATGACCCCGATCATTAACGCCACCACCGGGATGAAAAATAGGTGCCTAAAGTCTTTCTTCCAGGCGGATAGAAAGCAAACCGTGGGCATCGCGATACCACCCACGATGAAGCCCCATGAGGCTACCTGGCTGTCAAACGAATCCCCCGCTGGCGTCGAGATACTGAACAAGACGTTCATCATGCCCAGCGCTGCCTGAGAAATATGACCGAGTCGCAACAAGCGTCTGCGAAAAGATGAATAACCGCCAAGGAATTCTTCTTTGTGGAAGAATAGTCCAATGATGGCACCCGATCCAAACGCCGACAGAATTAGCCACCAGCCGAAGTGCCAATTGAGCATTGAACGACCACACGTTCTGTTAGGGATAAGAGGCGAGACGTTACGCGTGCGAGCCGACCGCAGGGCGCGTCTGAACTGTAGCGAGAAAGGCCATTACAAACAAAACCAGCATCCCAAAATCGATCACCACAAACGGCTTGAACAAGAATGGACAGCCTGTTGTCAACCAGTAGAAACTCACAATTCCAACGTAGCTGATTTTCAATAGCATGCCAAACGGCATCAAGTTACGATTGCCGAATGGGTCACGACCGATGGCTAGAAACATGCTGCCGAAAACCATCAGCATCAGCGAGCAGAATTGGACATAGCCCCAGTGATTGGGATACGGGATGGCCGCCAGATCAAATAGCTGAGTACCAAAAAACAAGAAAACCACGCCAATCACAAGGTCATAAACGCCAGCGATGTAGTACAACAAACTAATCGTCGACTTAGTCATTTCACTCGCTCCTCGAACACGCGACGCACTTGCAAATGGGCAAAATGTTAGAATGATTCTAGCATGCGCCGGATGGCAATGAAAGTCGACTACCTCAATGTAAATGCGCGAGGTTGGGTTGTCTTCCACCGTTCTGCTGAAGCGGGACGGGCAATAGCTGACACGCATTGGTCCAAATACTATGGGTCGGAGGGAAACCCTTAGCGGCTCCGAACGATTGAGGACAATCGTTCTAGTGCGCCTTTGAAGGCGTTTGATCAGCAGGGTGGAAGTCCCTGTCAGGGTAACGTTACCGCCCTGAATCCTACGG
>JAYVHC010000596.1:0-8828 GCA_043771575.1 Planctomycetia bacterium | reverse complement strand
TTGACCTCGAATTCCCGAGACAAACTGGCAATTCCATGATCGCCCTCAATGACCAATTCAATCTGCCACAAGCCGCTGTCTGTTAACGCGGTATCCCCTTGATAATTTCCGTCGGCGACCGTTGTCAGCCTAAACTGATCCACTGCCGAGCCTCGCGCATGGCGATAAAGCTTGGCACTTACGTTTAGCCCAGGCATCGGATGGTCATCGCGATCAAGAATCGTAACCAGCAGCGAGCGATGGCCCGGATGCTCGGAAGGTACGACGTTGTAATCGATTCGCCAACCTAGTTGCTCTGCCAACTGCCGCGCACGATGGGTGACATCCCAGTCCAAAGCCGCCTGATGATAATTCGGAATGACTGCTAGCGTGGGGTCGCTGAGGCTCAGCACAATGGACAGAATGCCAATCACGACTTGCAAGCTCAGCAAGCCGACAATCAGGCTGACCCAAAAACGTCGTGCCCGTCGTTCAAGTTGCTTCAATTCATCAGGATTCATTGCCACTGTTTGAGTTGTCACTAGCGCGGCCCTAAAAGGTTGAACTTGATTTCATGCCGATGTTTGCTTTCATCGACAATTTCGATGACTGAGGCTTCACTACCGTCACCAAACGTTAAGCTAGGTTCGAAACGTATATTAAGGGGGACCATCGAGGTCTCACCCGGCTCTAATTCGATGGCGGATTCATCCAGGACTTCCAATTGCACACCTTGGGGTTGCAGCATGTTCAGATTGTAATGCTGTACGACTTCGCTACGATTCACCAATCGCAATTGGAAAGTATTCGAAATCGTACGGCTGTTCACATTGGTGAACAAAGCCCCTTTACCGCGAATGATTCTCGCATCGAAGCCATATTTGGTCGAAATCGCATACGCCAAACCGCTTGTCACCACGCTCAACAACAACGGGTAAATAATTGTACGAGCGCGCAGTATCCGGAACGGCTTCTTCGCCAATTCGTCTTGCGATGTGTATCGAATCAATCCTTGCGGATAACCGACCTTATCCATCACCGCGTTGCAAGCGTCGATGCACTGTGTGCAGTTAATGCACTCCATCTGCAAACCGTTGCGAATATCGATACCCGTTGGACAAACGACCACGCACTGGTTGCAGTCGACGCAATGCCCCGCTTTGTCTTCGGCTACATGTTTCCCTTTCTGGCGAGGCTCACCGCGATTGTAATCATAGGCCACAATCAGCGATTGTTGATCCAGCATCACGGATTGAAATCGTCCGTAAGGGCAGGCAATCAGGCATGTCTGCTCGCGGAAAATCATAAAGTCATACATCAACAATCCTGTTGTTGCCGCCATGACTAAGAAAGCGGTGGCGTGTTGGAACGGAGTGCTGCGTATCCACTGCGACAAACGTTCTGGCCCGACGAAGTACGCGAGAAAAGTGTGCGCCAACCACATTACCAAGACAAGATATACCGCCAGACGAGCGATTTGCATCGGGAACGATAGGCCCTGCTTCGCCCGGCCTCCTTTGCCAGAAGTGCCTTCGAAGAAGCGATCAATCGGTCGAAACAAAAACTCCATATAGACGGTTTGCGGGCAAGCCCAGCCACACCAGGCGCGCCCCGTGACTGCGGTGATAAACACAATCGAGATGAACGCCATTAGCATCGTAAGCGCTAACAGCAGCGTATCGGTTGGCAAAAACGTGTGTCCAAAGATCGTGAATTCGCGAGCGGCAATATCCAATCGAATCAATGGTCTGTCACCGATCTTCAAATGGGGAACTACCATGAAGATGACCATCAGCACATAAGCCACTATGCGACGCCGATTCCACCACGTTCCTTTGGATAACTTGGGACGCATCCAACGTCGACTTCCGTCACGCTCCAGCGTACTGAGCACATGCTCAGGCGATTCAAGTAGCGTATCGCTACCAGGTAACTCGCGACCCGTTTTAGCACGCGCAATATTCGTTGCCACGTGCTGCGATCCGCTGCAGTTCGAGCACGCACCCAAACCGCAGGCGCCAAAGACGGGTAAGTTTGTTTCAAACATGTTTAATCGACTATTCTTTAGCCGCAGCTTTTTTGTCTACGGCCGCTTCAATCGGCGGAGCTGGCCACGGAGCAATTTGATTGCCATCTGGCCCTTTAACCTCACCGGCAGGCTTTTTCCCACGCAGTGTCGCGACGTACGCCGACACCAGTACAACTTCATTCGGATGAATCCGCTTTGACCAAGCTGGCATAGCACCGTTGCCGGCCCCCTTGTTGATAACTCTGGCAATGTCTTCGATCTTCGTAACATTCTTGTAGAAGTCGTCGGTGAGGTTCGGACCGACCTTGCCTTCACCTTCACGACCGTGACACGTCATGCAGTTTGCCTTGTAAACGGATTTGCCGACCTTTAACCAGTTCGGGTTGATGGTGTAAGTCAGAATCGTGTCAGCATCGGGCTTCAAGTCGCCAATCAACTTAAACTGTTTTTGCATCATGGCGTACATATCTGCGTCGTATCCATCGGCGACCGATCGCCCAGGAGCACCAATGTGGAAGTACATCGCGTAAAAAACGCTGAAGACGATCGAACCTATAAACATCCACTTCCACCAGCCGGGCAGCGGATTATCAAACTCTTGAATGCCATCGTAAGCGTGATCGGTAAGTGGGTTACTCTGCATGACGAGGATCCTCCACATCATCGCTCAGCGGAATCGATGCGAACCGCTGGCTGGCCTTTTTACTTAATCGCAACGCTCCATATAGCATGATGGCGAACGATAGCACGAACAGTATGAGCGCGGCTTCCGCGCAATCCGAGTAGTCGAGTGCACTGACTATGTCCTTGATCATTCTATTTGTCCTAGATTATTCTCGATATTGGTTTCAATTGAGTGCCGCAGTGGTTGGCGATGGCTCAGCCGCAGGGGCTTCAGTAGCCGGTGTGACACCCTCAGGTGCAGCTTCGGCATCTGTCTTCTTCTTCGGTGCATCGGTACGGAACAAATCCGTTCCCATGCGTTGCAAGTAAGCGATCAACGCGATTGCCTGCTTCTCTTGAACACCGGCCGGTCCACCCTGCTTGACGATGTCCGCGGCGACGCGTTCGGCCTGCTTGCGAGCGTGCTTGTCGGCGTCGGTCATTTCTTCTTCTCCATACTCTGCACCTAAAAAGTGCGAGGCAACCACTAGCGGTTGTATCGCGCTAAACTTCAAGTCTGCTGTTAGCAAGTGCCCATACTCGGGCATCACTGTACCTTCAGAGACCAAGCTTGGATTCTCGAAATGAGACCAATGCCAGCCGCTTCCTCGCAGTCCGCCTTCACGGGCTAAGTCAGGGCCGATACGCCTACTGCCCCATTGGAAAGGATGGTCATAAATGAACTCGCCTGGCTTGCTGTATTCCCCATAGCGTTTTGTTTCGGCAACCATGGGACGAATCTGTTGCGAATGGCAGTTGTAACAGCCTTCCGAAACATAGATTTGTCGCCCGGCGAGCTCCAAGGGTGTATACGGCTTGACAGTAGCAATCGTAGGAATGTTCGTGCGGATTAGGAAAGTTGGTATCACTTCGAACAAGGTGGCCACCACAACGGCTACAGTTACCAATACCGTGAACTTGACAGGTAAACGTTCCCAACTGCGGTGCCAAGACATCTTGGACCACATGTTGAGCTTTTTGCCGAATTCTAATACTGGTGCATTTGCAAGTTCATTGACCAGCTGCACAACCGGTTCGTCGTAGACCCGAGCCAACCGCGGTGCTGAGAGAATCGGAACTTCGTAAGTACTTGGGCGCGTGCTCCAAGTCATCAAGGCGTTGTAGCACATCATGATAACGCCAGATACAAACAGAACACCGCCCAGGACGCGCAACCACCATAGGGGCACGATCGATTGGGTCGTTTCGACAAAATCGGGATACATCAAGTGCCCCGTTTCATCGATGGCGCGCCACATGAGTCCTTGCATCAATCCGGCAGCGTAAATCGGAATGATGTAGAGCAGAATGCCGATCGTGCCGATCCAGAAATGCAGACTGACGAGGCTCTGACTCCAGATTTTCGTTTGAAAGACTCTCGGCAACAACCAATACAACATGCCGAAAGTCATAAAACCATTCCAACCGAGAGCACCGGCATGCACGTGAGCGATCGTCCAGTCGGTGTAGTGGCTGAGTGCGTTGATACTCTTGATCGAGAGCATCGGGCCTTCGAAGGTGCTCATACCGTAGAATGTCACGGCGACCACGTAAAACTTCAAAATCGGATCCGCCGCAACTTTATGCCAAGCACCACGCAGCGTTAGCAATCCGTTGATCATCCCGCCCCAGCTTGGCATCCAGAGCATCAAACTAAAGAGCATACCCAGCGTACTGGCCCACTCGGGCAGCGACGTGTAATGCAAATGGTGAGGGCCGGCCCAGATGTAAATGAATACCAGCGACCAAAAGTGAATGATACTGAGCTTGTAACTAAAAACCGGTCGCTCCGCCGCCTTGGGCAAGAAGTAGTACATCATACCCAGGAAAGGCGTCGTCAAAAAAAATGCTACCGCGTTGTGACCATACCACCACTGCATGAACGCATCTTGAACACCGGCATAGATCGAGTAACTATGAAACCACGAGGTTGGCACGACCAGATTGTTGAATACATGCAGCAGTGCAACAGTAACAATCGTTGCAATATAAAACCACAGGGCGACGTACATGTGACGTTCGCGGCGGTTGATGAGTGTCATCAGGAAGTTGCCACCGAAGATCACCAGCCACACGACGGCAATCGCGATATCAATGGGCCATTCGAGCTCGGCGTACTCTTTGCTTTGAGTGATACCTAGCGGCAGTGTGACGGCTGCGGCGACGATGATCGCTTGCCACCCCCAAAAATGCAAATGGCTGAGCGTGTCACTCCACATTCTCGTTTTGCACAACCTTTGCGTGCTGTAGTAGATTGCTGCAAAAACGGCGTTGCCCGCGAATGCGAAGATCGCCGCGTTGGTATGCAGTGGCCTCAATCGCGCGAATGAAAACCATGGAAGTCCTGCGGTCAAGGACGGCAAAACTAGCAATACAGCGACCAACAGACCAACAAGTGTCGCCACTAGGCCCCAGATAATGGTTGCAGTGCAGAACATTCTCACTATTTGGTCGTCGTACGAGAAATTCTCAATTACGACTGGTTCAGGCGTGTTTGGCTTTTCAAGAATTCCAAGGTTTTTCGACGGATCGAGCTCAGCTGTCGTCATCACTAGCTATCGTTGTTAATAGGTGCGAAGGGCAACCGCCAATCCTTGGGCAATTGCAATGTTCTTCTTATATCAAACTAAGTGCCAGTTCGCTCCCCAAATTCCAAGAATTCATGCCGCGAGCGATTTCAGAACCTAACTGCGGCACATAACCGCACAGTCGCAGTCGATTACCCTCCGCCCGTCGGCCAATTCAAGGCGACGCGTTCAGAGCGTTGCTCACAATACTGTGCAAAAAAGCACGGCATTGGGCGGACCCGCTCATAACGGGAGAGCGACACGCCCCGCTCTCCCGACTGCGTTAAGCGGGATCTACTTATTGCGAGGGCTAAAAAAGAACGATTTGCAAAAGTCAAATGGTGTCAAAGCGGCTGATCATTGGTTTTCAATGGTTCCGCGAGCCATTCCAACATGGCTCCGCCTTCATAAGTCTCTACGCTGACCGATATGGCTCCCGAGTAGCGAAAGGATCCTTCCAACGAAGTGCTGACTCCAGAAGCAAGTGCGGAAGTAGATGGCAAGCATTATGACAGTATCGCGTTAACCACTTTCCCATGCACGTCGGTCAAACGATAGCGCCGGCCTTGATACTTGTAAGTCAGGCGTTCATGATCGATGCCGAGTACATGGAGCAGCGTGGCATTGAGGTCGTGAATGTGAACTGGGTTCTCGACGATGTTGTAACTGTATTCGTCTGTCTGCCCGTAACTCATTCCAGGTTTGATACCGCCACCTGCCATCCACATCGAAAAGCAGCGTGGATGATGGTCGCGGCCGTAGTTTTTCTCCGTTAGTTTCCCCTGACTGTAAGCGGTGCGACCGAACTCACCGCCCCACACGACCAGCGTATCGTCGAGCAAACCGCGCCGCTTGAGGTCGGTGACGAGAGCCGCGGAGGCTTGATCGATATCGCGGCACTGGGTCGAAATTCCGGCTGGCAATCCGCCGTGCTGGTCCCAGCCTTTGTGGAACAATTGCACGCAGCGGACGTCGCGCTCAATCAATCGCCGCGCGAGCAGACAATTCGCTGCAAACGTTCCGGGCACCCGCGAATCGGGACCGTACAGTTGGAACACTTCCTCCGGCTCGTGGCTAACGTCAGCTACTTCTGGCACAGAGGACTGCATTCGAAAGGCCATCTCGCTCTGCGCCACGCGAGCTTCAATAACTGGGTCCAGTCGTTCCGCCAATTCGATTTGGTGTAACTCGTTGATTCGGTCAAGCATTTTGCGGCGGCTGGCTGAAGTGACACCCTCCGGATTGCTCAAGTAGAGTACCGGATCGGCTCCGGCACGGAACTGAACACCCTGATGATTCGACGGTAAGAAACCGCTGCCCCAAAGCCTCGCGTACAGGGGTTGGTCCGCTTTGTTCTTGGTGACTAGCACACAGAATGATGGAAGATTTTCATTGGTCGAACCAAGTCCATAGTCTAACCAGGCTCCCAGCGACGGGCGGCCAGCGATCTGCGAACCGGTTTGGATAAACGTAATCGCCGGATCGTGATTGATAGCTTCGGTAAAGACCGAATTGATGATGCACAAGTCATCGGCGATCCCGGCCGTGTGGGGCAACAGATCGCTGATCCAGGCTCCGGATTTTCCGTGTTGATGAAAGTCAAAGATGGAACCCGCGATGGGCAAGCTCGCCTGGTTGCCCGACATACCGGTCAGTCTCTGTCCCATCCGCACACTGGCAGGCAGTTCCTTGCCATGGTCGAGACGCAATTGTGGCTTGTAGTCAAACGTTTCGATCTGTGACGGTCCGCCACTCATAAATAGATAAACAAGCCGCTTCGCACGCGGCTTGTGATGGATCGTCGGAACTGTGACGACGTTGTCATCGGCAGCCCCGATCGACGGCAGTAGCCCGGCGAGTGCCGCTGTTCCGACGCCCAGGCTAGTGCGGCCAAAAAAAAGTCGACGAGTCAGTTGTTGTGCGAGGTTCGGTTGCATGGTGGTATCAGTGACTGGAGGCGGTCGAAATTTGGAGATGGTGGCCGGCGCGACACGGCTGCATCCGGCTCTGTGCGCGAACACCTCTCAAGGCGATTATGAGTTAAGTGTAGTTGACCAAAGCCAGCTCTACTTAGAGAACCTTCGAGTTTCAAAAAATCTAGTGCTCTAGGAAAGGCATGAGCACTCCGAAGAGTGCTCATCATGCAGCAGATTTACCCAGCTCAGCTAATGCGAGCTCTACTTCTTCGACTCGGTCGTCTTGGCACCCTTTTTCTTGTCGGCCTTTGGCTTCATGCCTTTCTTGTCGTTCTTTTGACTGTTATTACCTTTTCCCATGATTATTCTCCATTTACATCGAGTGACGAACTGAAACGAAGTGACGGTACCGCCGATTACTGTATAGCAGATCGACCCGAAACCGAAAAGTCAAATTCGTGTTTACCCTGCGAATTTGCAAGCTTGCGAGCGATCAATTCGCGGTGGGCGGTGCCCTGGGTAAGCGAAAGTGCGTCGGTCCAATGTGTGTGCTGAATCAACATGCGTGTCAATCGAATCGCTTCGTCGCAGAGATCTTTGCGCAGCGCGACGTCGCCCGACGATGATGAGTAACCTTCGCTAAACAACAAATTGATCGTCCACTCGAATCGGTTTGCATCCGCTCAGTTGTAACCCGCGAATTGCCGGATTTCGATTGCGCCTCCGATTTTGGCGATCGGACAGTCGCGGTAGGAGAAGAAACTTATCCACCCGCCCAAGACCAACTTGCCGGCGAGCAACTACCGAAGTGGCAGTCGCTCAATGGGATATCGACGAACAGAAATCGGCCCGCCGGACAGAATAGTCGGAAATTTTGTTAAATGTGGAGGCATGGACGCGGTGGGTCTCGTACCTCGACCCACCCTACGGTACTACGGTACGAAATAATGGCGCAGGGTGGAGTTGATTGACACCCCACGCGATTGAATCTTACAATCACACCTGAAATGGTGTTTTCGCTTTCGGCAGACGTCACTCTCTACCCATCCCTGCACTCCTATCTTTGAAATGAGCGAATTGCCGATGAGTCAATATCCGATGCCGCAAGCGCCGTACAACGCCCCAATGCACCAGAAGTCAAACACACTGAAAATTGTGTTGATCGTTGGGGCGGTAATTCTTGGGATCCTGGTAATCGGCTGCGGCCTATTGGCTGCTTTACTACTGCCGGCAATCGCAGCGGCCCGGCAAGCTGCTCAAAGGCAAATGGCCAGCAACAATCTCAAGCAGATCGGGTTGGCATTTCACAACCATGTATCCGCTTACAAGGCGCTGCCGGCATTGCATGGCATCAATCACGAGAATAAACCCACCGGCAATTGGCGCGTGGTCATTTCGCCGTTTGTTGAACGAACTGATGTATTTAGTCGCTTCAATTTCCACAAGCCCTGGGATGCACCCGAATCAATCCGTAGCGAATACCATGCCGGACTTGTTTCGCTCGCCCTTGGCTGACTATGACCAGCCACCGAACAACACCAACGTCTTCACGATTCAAGATCCGAATTCGGTCATGCCGGCTGGAGCTCGCTATAGGAAATTTGGCGAAGTCACTGACGGTCTCTCCAACACTATTGTCGCCATTGAATTGCCAAATCACTCGGTCCCTTGGAC
>JAYVHC010000595.1:0-8039 GCA_043771575.1 Planctomycetia bacterium | reverse complement strand
CGACTTTAGTCGGCGGTGGATTTCGTCGATAGCGGTGACGACAATGTGTCCATTGTTGTTTGACCACGCGAGACAAGCTTGGCCCTGCGTTTCGAAGAGTGTGGCATCCCAGATCCTTGAGGCTCCGTGGGAGAATGTCACCAGCGGAGTTGGATTGTGTGGATGGAACAAATGGACTTTGCGATCGTCGCCGAGCACCGGATCGTTATCGCCTGGGGCCATTCCCCAGCGGCGGTTATGCGAGATCATCTTAAGCCGAAAGGCTGTTAATATGGCGTCTGCGGATCGCGCTTCGACGAATTCATTTGAGCTATCAAACCTTGCCGAACCCCGAACAGCAACCGAACCATCACGTGTCAGATTCAGAACAAGATCTGTTGTCATATTCCATGGATACGTCCACAACCGTGACTTCGATTCCAGATCCCAGCATTCGCCAGTAGACGTTCGCGGAGTCGTGCCGTTGTCGCCGGCCAGCACCAGCAGTCCATTCGTCCCAACTCTAATTACATAACATCTCCGACCAGGTCCGTGCAACTCAAGAATCGGATTGTCGCTCCCTTCGGACGACAGTAAGTCGTAGATGCGAATGACTTGTTCGCCTTCTCCGGCAAAAGGATAGCCGTGGCGGTCAACCAATTCGCGGCGAGCCAACCACAGGTGCTTGCCATCTGGTGACCAAGCGGAGTCATTGCACAGCGCCGGAGCGACGGCCCATGATCGTTCAACCGTGCCGGTTTGCAATTTCCATGTGAACGCTTGGTCGCCATTGCAGCAGAAGAGCTTCTCGTTATCCGAGCTGAACGCAATGGTAGCGTTATCAGCGAACGGGCCGAGCGGTGCTTCGAAGACATAAAGCAGTTTACCGTCGGTTCGCCAGACGCCGACCTCGAACTGAATAGTCAGCGCGGCGATCAGTCTGCCGTCGTGCGAAGTTGTTAGACTGCGAGGAACATCCCGCAGTCCTCGCAGGACACGACCACCTCGGTCCCCTACCAGTTTCTGGATTCGCAGTCCAGGGCTTAACGCAAACATTGAACTTCCTCCCGACGCAAATTGTCCATCCGCGCCGAGCGCGAGCGTGGGCAAGTAGTTGGATTGTTTCCAATTCAGTACTTCGTCGCCAGTAGCGACGTCCCATACATGACCAGGGCTTCGTCCGCACGAAAACAGTAGCGATGAATCCGCTGAGAACGCGAGCGAGAGTGTTTCGTAATGTGCTCCGCGCGGTTCGGTTCGGCGAATGCGGTTACGAAGATCCCAGATCACAATACCGCCTGCCGAATCGCCTGAAGCAAGAAGCCAGCCGGCACCGGGCACATCGTTTTTTGGTGAAGCAGTCGGGCGGCGGTAATCCCTTCCAAACGCCAGCGAAAGTACTACAGTCCGGTTGTTTGACAATTCTGCGAACGGCTGTGTTGCACCAATTTCCCAAAGCGAGACCGTCCCAATCGAGTTGCCAATGGCGAGTAGTTTGCCGTCCGGCGAGATGTTTGTCGAGCTGACGGAAGGAAGTTTGCATTGGTGAATGCGCTGCGACGTCGAAGCATCCCACACTATAATTTCCGAATGGACTGCTGGCTGATCTAATGTCGCGGGAACGTATTTCGTTGCAATAACAGCCCACTTTGCATCGGGGCTCAATGCGACGAATGGTCGATTTCGTTCTGTGAGCTGTTCCTTCGGACCATCCATCGACCAGGACGCAATTACTTGGCTTGAGTTCACGTCGTAAAGTCGAAATTGCCGGATGTTGGATTGATCAACAACCAATACAACGGAAACTCCGTCGCCTCGAACAGCCACCGGGCCAAAGCCGTCAATTGTCGAAACCCGCCAGGTACTTGTCGCAATGTGCAGAATTCGGGGCGGTTGAGCTGTTGTCAGCCTGCGATCCTCTCCGACATTGGGCGATCCCCCGCTCACTAGGTGTTCGCCGGTTGGATCAAACGTCAGAAACTCAGTGCTTGTGGTTTCGTCGTCATACAGAATCGTTGCGTCGGGATCGATAAGCGACGTCGCCACTGCGTTGCGCAGTTCCTGATCGCCATCCATTCGTGGAAGAGCTCTGGCATTCTCCCAAATAATCTCACTCCAACTGCGATCGTCGTGATTTCGTGGAAATGGGCCACCATGCGGACCCGCCTGAAGTCGTTCAATCTCACGAATAGACTCATCGCGTCCCTTGCGTTTGAGTTCGCGTTTGCTTGCTTCCAGTGCTTCCTTGTTAGCGACGAGCGACTTCCGGTTTGCCTTGTTGATGGCACTATTGGCGGCGTTCACTAGCAACAGCATTACGAACGTCGTCGTCAACAGCGCAAACACCGTGACGCTGAGCCACGCGCGGTGCGGGTTTCTTCGAAACCACAGCTTGAGCCGATGCGGCGACATGCGGGGGACGACTGACGTCGGTTCGTGGTTGAGCCAGCGACGCAGATCGATGGCCAGATCGTCGGCGGATTGATAGCGAGCTTCAGGCCGAGATTGCATCGCCTTTTCGCAGATACCGGTAAGCTCAAATGGAATCCCACGGATCCGGGCGCTGAGCAATGGCGGTGGTTGATTCCGCACTTGGCGACCAATCTCACGCCAGTTCGAACCGTTAAATGCCTTTTCCAGAGTGAGCAGTTCGTACAGCGTCGCCCCCAGCGACCAGATGTCGGTAAGCAGGTTTGCAGGGACTTCTTGCCAGCGTTCCGGTGCCATGTAGTTGGGAGTTCCACCCCCCGTCCCCTTTGTTTGCACAGCTTCTCCATCAAAGAAGGTAACCGCTTGAGAGTCGATGACATTGTCAGTAACTCTGCCTGTGACTTTTTCCTTTTCGGCAATCGGTAAATTCCAAAGGAACTTTGCCAGTCCAAAATCGATTAGCCACACATGGCCGTTCGGTTCGATCATTATGTTGTGTGGTTTTATGTCTCTGTGAACCACTCCGCCAACATCCCGGTAAATGTTTGCCGAATTGTGAGCACAATGAAGCGCGTCTGCGGTATCGGCGATGGCACACACAACAGACACGGCGAACTCGTGGCATTCGATCCAGATTTGGGGCCGCGAAGATTCAACATTCGCAGTCGACGGCTTGCCACCGTGAGGCTTGGCGAAAATGGAATTAGCAGCATACTGAGTGCCCGGCACGGGCACGGCAGTGCTGTTCGACTCACTCGATGAATCGCTGACAAACTGAAGTAGCGTAGGAATGCTTGTATGTGGATTGAGCCGACGGTGAAAGTTGGCGGCTTCAATGACTAAGTTGAGTGATACGCCCCTAATGAAGGGCATTACAAAGTATTGAATTGTTTCTTCGTTGCCATTGCGGCGACGATGCTCGACCTCGCCGGTCGCGTGTATTGGCACAATATGTGTATGGTGAAGCCGTGCAAGCACTAGTTTTTCACGCTCGAAGCGCTTCCGAAGTTCGTCCCGCGTATCGCCACTGCGAATGATTTTGATGGCGACCGGGCGTTTGAGGTTTTTGTCATACGCTTCGTAGATTTCCGCCATACCCTTGTGATCGATTTTCCGAACGATGATATAGCCATCGAACTCCCCTGGTAGATCAAAGTCTACAGGTGGTTTACTCGAAACTTGCGAGAACGCATCCCGCGCCATATGATCGGCATCGTAGACCGCGAGAAACCGTGTGGTCAAAGGCGGATGAGAATGGCAAAATTCTGTCAGTACCTGTTCTCGCCCTGGCTGTGTGTTTACTTCGCCTAGCACACGCACGAACCGACCAACAATGATGTCGTCCTCTGAAAGGCTGGAATCGCTAGTATCGTTAAAACTCGTTACTTCGGAGTCACTCAAGGTAGGCTCCCAAAGTCAGGATGACGCTTGTTCCAGACTTTTCGAAATCGCTCCAGCGCCCGCGCGTAACGCGCACAAGCCGCGTCGATAGTGATGTTCAGTGCGTCGGCAATCTCCTTGTGAGACATTTCTTCCGTCATTCTCATGAGCAGCACTTCGCGATCCACTTCTTTCAACTGACGGATGGCATCGCGAACCAATTCACAGATCACAACTCTGCGAATCGCGGAGACCGGACTCGGCTCACGCCCCAGCAGCCCAAATCCTAAGTGAAGTGCTGATGAGTCCGGAAGTGGCATGTCCTTGCGGATATCCCGTGGTTCACGACTGTGTTTTCGCCACGCTTCAATCAAAGCGTCCGAAACTTGTTGCCGAAGCCATAAATAAACGGGCAGGCCGTAAATAGCGGCGATTGCCGAACCGATTTCTGTTTCCATCGGTTGGTATGCAGTGTCCGAAGGAGTCGCATCTCCTTGGCTCGCTCGCCTAAGAAAGTCCGGCCATTTCTGATGTGCGCGCTTAAACGCGTCTTGAAGTATATCATCGGCGGAAACTCGAACTCGCAGCCGGGGATCTATCCGCCACTCGACCATAATCTGTAGTCGGCGACGATATTCCTGAATATACTTTCCCAGGTTTGCGAAATCCGATAGTGAAGAATTCATAAGTTGACCTGCTGCACGTTTTTCAGGATTTCCCGATATTAACCGTCGCCGAATAATAAATGCCGACAGTTTTTCTTGGATATTTTACAATCTTCCTGTAGATCGAGACTGAGAGCCACCAGTTGCGGCCTTGTCGCGATCCAATACTAAAGCCCTTCGTCCTACTCTCGGATTGTCCGTGTCCACCGGGGGGCTTCGCACCCGATCCTATTTTCCCGAGCCCTATTGCCTTTCAGTAACTGTCCTGGCCAGTTTAGATCCTTGCGGCCTAACTCGCCCCGGTTGGACGTTCCGGAGCGCTGACGCTTTTGTCGAAAACACCTAACTAATGCAGCTGGCGGGTTCGGCATCTGAAAGCGGTTGCAACGACCGAATGCAGTTTACTGGCGTAGGAGGGTCCTTCGCGGATATCATTTTGACTGCGCGGAACGTTCGAATCCCGGCCTGACATAGGTCGGCGTTCATGACCCAGGACGAACCGTCCTGAGGCATGCTCGCTCCCCGAATTCGGTGCAAGTGCATAGCAACTGACTTGAATTCAGGATCTCACCGGCCGGAGCGCTTGAACCAGCCGACAAAATTTAACTCGCACCGGTTGGGCACGCCGGTGCGTCGAATCGGGTTAGATTCTCGCGCTTCGGTCAGGAACTCCTCCTGCATTTCGGGGTGTCGGCGACGCGGGTCGGTTGCATCGACCGACAGCAGTTTGCGAGCGAGAAATGGACCTTCGCGGATATCATTTTGACTTCGCAGATGAGTTGAATCCAGGCCCGACTGCGGTGGGCGTTCATGACCCAGGACGAACCGTCCTGTGTCACCAAGGGAACTTTGATGACGAATCTAAACGCGTTCCGTAAGGCACGCGAGGGTCGCCACCAAGCCGCCCCCTCCTCGAAACGAAATCACGTCGATCGGCACTCCCGAATTCCCCAAGGGTACAAGACCGGCCCTTATTAGTCTCGGCAATTTGGATGTCCGGCGCGTGGAGGTTGATCGGATTCAGCGTACCAGGAACCATGAAACTGGCTCACTACGGCGCTCCGGTCCCCAACCGGAGCAACGAATTCGAGCAGGCTCCGAAGCTCCGGAGTGCCCTGACCGGTGCATTGTAGAATTTTCGTCCCAAATGTTCATGGCGTTACAGAAAGATTGATTCCGGCCGATGATTTCGCTCAGCGACGGCGATGTTGTTCGGCGAATCTTCGCGAATAACGCGATAACGGAAGTCCAATCGCGAAATCAGCCGTGAATCTTGCCGCGAACCAAGAAAACTCGACCTTGAGTCAACCAAAACGGCTCCTGACCCCTGAAGGGAAATCGCATGTTGAGATCTCAGAAAGAGGGAGTAGGATGTACTAGCTGGTGAGGGTGTTGTTTAGCGGCAAGTCCTCACCGGCCGGGGTTTTGTTTTCAGTTTTCGATACCGCAGATCGGAAATATTACGTAACACAAGGAAAGATTTGGTTTCCTATTGTCAGACTCGTAATGCCTCCGAATTTACGCTGAGAGTTTCCTTATTTCGCTGTCGAGCGAGCCACTGCTATCTCGTCCAGAAATTCTCCCTCAAGCAAATTCCAATAGTCAGGTTGAGACATCTCCTTCGCATTGGAAAGAGACTTGTACACCACTATCGGACTCCGTGTTCCAGGGTTCGCCGGAGCCGTGCCGAGATTAGCGAACAATTGGTCGCGTCCCTTGATCGCTTCCATGGACGCGCTATTGGTCAGCTGTGAGCGTTCCAATGTAGTCAGACCAAGGCCTTGAACGACTGCGGTCGATGACGTAACTAGGCCAGAAGAATTGCTGATTACTGCGGGACTAGCTGTAGCCGCCGAAACCAAGTTACTGCCGTTGCTGCTCAGCGACAATCGATCGACGATGATTGTTTCGGTGAGGTTGCCGTTAACTGTGATATTCAACTGGGCCTTGGGCGCGTAAATGGTACCGTTCAAAGCGCTGGCGGCATTGCCGCTGATGGTCAGATCCTTGACGTTGTTAGTTGGCTGGAAAATCAAAATTCCGGTGAGCTGCCCACTGGTTGTCGGGGTTAGCGTGACATCTCCATTGCCAATGAAGCTGATTGACCCGGTGCTGCCCGTCGCGCTGGCACTGTTGACAATGGAAACTCTGCTGCCAGTGACTCTACCGTTGCCACTGACATTGAATCCACCTCCCGCAAGAATGTAAACGCCTGGGGTAAGCGTCAGTAGGCCATTGCCTGAGACGCTAATGCTGCTGTACGTTCCAGGGTTGATGGTGCGAGAGGAATTCCCGGTGACGCTTACTTCCGCCTGAACCGTTCCGAGGGCAGGGATTGCAAGTCCAGCCAGCGGGTCGGGTACCAACGCATGTGTCACCGGTCCGATCAGCTGCGCGTTGCCAGTCGTCTTGATGCCGCCTACGACACCGAAATTAGTGGCCGTTACGCGAACGTTGCCCGATGCCGTGATTGCCGTTGTGCTATTGGAATCCACCACCACGAGTCCCGTTACATTGATGGCACCGATACCAGAAGCGGTGAAAGCCCCGGCAGCAGTGGAGTGCAACACGAAGATCGACGGGTTAGCTGCTAGGTTGATACTCGTGGTTGTGAATCCCAGGTCATCGTCCTTGAGAGTAAAGGTAATCGTGTACGTGCCATGGCCTGCATAGGTATGGCTGCCCGTAGCTGTACCTACACCAGTCCCTATCGTTTCAACAACTGTACCCGTGGTAATATTGCCATCGCCCCAGTTAATGGACACTGTATGGCTATCCAATATCCCAAGGTCAGTGAAGACCGCTGAATAGCTCACGCTTTGTCCCGGCACGGCCGTGGCAGGCCCCGAAATCGAGCCGACGATCACTGGGGCTTCGTTGGTGATCGTAGTCGTAGTGCTCTTCGTCATAACGCCTTGATGATTGTCGTTAAGAGTCACTCCAATTGTATATATGTCACTTGCCGTGTTGGTGGGATTGTCATCTAGGTACTTATGAGCGATATCGAATGAACCGCCGCTCAGTGACACTGTTTGCAGATCGCCTTCACCCCAGTTGATCGTCAGCGTGTGAGAGTCCTGTGTGTCCATATCATGGTAAGTTCCCGTAAGTTGTACCGTGCCGTTCTCTTTGACCGAGGTCGCTGACAAAGTGTCGAATACCGGGGCCACGTTAATTTGTAGTACCGTCACTGGGCCTGGCGGTGGCCCTTGGAGTACGAGCTGATTGGTGCCGGCGCTGCCATCGATGGTGACATTCGTGGCGGTCGTACCCAAGTTGAGGTTGATGGTCTCACCCGCCCCACTCAATTGCGTCGCGGATAGATAAAGCGTGTTGCTGCCCGGTGGTGCGATGACGGTCAAGCTGCTTGTGCCATTGGGGTTGTTGATAGTCACAGGCGTTGCCAAGTTGCCCATAGTAACCGTGTAGTTATTGGCCCCGGCCCCGCCGTCAACGGCCAGGGCTTCCGCGCCGACCAAAGTGATCGTCGCGCCGTTTGCGACTACCTGGTTGCCTGCCAGCGTGATCACGTCGTCACCGGTCGTGCCTAGTACGGTCAAGCCGTCAGTCCCAACGGTTCCCGTG
>JAYVHC010000594.1:0-1614 GCA_043771575.1 Planctomycetia bacterium | reverse complement strand
GTTGGAAGCAGACTGGCCGTTGATATTAGAGTTTGTCGAAACTAGGCCACCGTTTGCTGACGCCCAAAAAGTTTTCAACCCTGCATCAATCGAGTTTGCATTGAATCCATTCTTCCCCGGTGGTGTGCGCCCTTCGGATCCGGGAACAACACCTGTCTCCCCACAAATTCGGTACCAACGGTTTGCAGACCGATTTTTTGACTCGCGAATCCGACCAGACTACATGGGGGTGGCAGCTCCTGCGGTCTTTCTCGGTCCAACTTTGCGAGCGCCCTATAACTTGACATCGAGTTTTCGGGCGGTGGGTAAGGTCAATTTGAATACCATTGCTCAGGAACCAAATGTAGGGATGTTAGCCAGAAGCTCCGTTTTGAAAGGGCTAGAGTATAACTATTTGGTCGGTTCGGATCGGAACAATGGAGGTGCGGACTCCGATCAATTCGATGCGCTCACAGAGCAGTTCATGAACAGCCGACGTGGCTACAGTGTTCTTCCGGCAGATCCAGGGCACAATTCTCCCTTCTTTGCCTCAAGCAGTAATCCAAACATTGCTCCGCATCTACATTCGTCTTATCCATCCCAGTTTGCCGGAGCCTATAGATCGCCGCTTACGTCGAATCTTGCACCGTACGTGACCAACCCAACGGCTTTGGCCAAGATGCGCAGTAAATTTGGAGTGGAAACCACATTGGCACGCTCCTTTGCACTGGCTAATCAAGATGCTGTTGCCTTGCCTGTGTCAGGTGCTGCAACCGACGCGATGTTGTTTTCTCCAAACAGTGTCACCGGTGTCACTGGAAGTTTTGCGCCATCAGTCGTTGCAACGCAAGATGCTCAAAGAAATGCATATACGCGTTTACAGCGAGAAATGCGTTTGCCTAATCTAATCACCAATCAGTCGAATGTGTTTGCCGCATGGGTGACAGTCATGCTTTACGAGTACGATCCAGTCACTGGATTCGGCAATGAGTATTTGGATGAGAACGGGCTTCCTAAACGGGAACGCATGTTTTACATCATTGATCGTTCCATTCCTGTGGGGTATAAGCCTGGTGAAAACTTGAATACGGATCGTACCATTTTGCTAAAGCGTAAATTGGATTGAGAAAGGCCCATAAATGGCCCAACTCGTTGCGTCTCCGTATTCCCATTGTGTCTGAAAGATGTCTTGTCATGAAACAAACCTATCCAACTTCAAAACACGGCTTGACGTTGATTGAAGTATTGATTGCAACCACACTAACCCTGTTGATGATGCTAGCGCTAGCGCAAGGCTTTAAAACCTTGAGCGAGACTGTTTCAGCTGGGCGATCGAGGCTCACGCTCAGCGATCAGCTACGCGGAATCAGTGGGCTATTACGAAGCGATTTGAATGGACTCACCGTCGATAGCAGTAATCCACAGAGCTCCATTTCAGCAAATGGCTATTTCAAGTATTACGATGGACCCATGTCAGATTTTTCAGCTACGCTGTTTAACTTTCTTCCGACCGGAACCATCGAAGAGCGGTTGAGTGCAAATCGTTGGGGGGACATTGATGATATCGTCATGTTCACGAGTAAAGCAGAAGACGGTGAATGGTTTCGAGGTAAAGTCCCGAAAGCCCTTCTATTG
>JAYVHC010000593.1:0-5185 GCA_043771575.1 Planctomycetia bacterium | reverse complement strand
GTGTTCGGATTTCCGACCAAGGCTACGGTCAATGATTCACTTGGTATTTTGATAGGCTTCACTTCAGCCTGCGCCATGCTCGAAATTCCTATCAAGTCGTCAGTTCGACGACGATTCGTTTGGCTTCGGAACAGCGGAGCGACAGTCGATAACCGCGAATCATGACTTCAAGCGGATCTCCCATGGGCGCGAAACCGATCAGTTTGACGCGCTCGCCATCGGTCAGCCCCATCTCCATCAATCGAACTGCGATCGAGTCATCACCGCTGACTTCAATAATGGTGGCGAATTGGCCTTCACGCAGATCAGCTAGAGAAAGCATGGAAGATTTCAACAAGAAATAAGTCTCGGGTCGAGACACTCACGCAGGCACAGGGAGGGAGGTGCTGCCTGTCATGCAGCCGATTATGCCAACACTGGTTGGCCAACTGAAACCAATACCTGCAGACCTTCGCTCAGTCGCAGGCTCAACCGCTTGCCATCCAAGGCCAACAGGCAAGGTGCACCCGGCTTCACCATGCGAATCATCGCGCCAACTCGCAGCCCCATTTCAGCCAATCGATGAATCAGCGGCGCGTCGCCACTTAATTCAACAATGCTAGCCTCTTCATTCGACTTTAACAGATCGAGCGGTAATACCGTTTCGGGAGTTCCTGGTGCGATCATTTCGTTTGGACTCGAGTTGGAATTGAGACTCAGTGTCAACAACGTTCCTTAATTTATACTCGGTCGTTTGCGTAAAGGGAATAACAGAAACAGAAATTATTTGCCTAAACCGTTCTCCATAAGGGGGGCGTGGGGGGGTGACCGGTTCGGTCAGCTGACGCACACATGCCAACCGGACTTTTCCAAAAAAATTGTATTCCGCGCTAGCTCAAACACCCAAAGGTTTTAGGGCATTGAAGGGCCATTTTTTCCCGAGGCTGTCTGGTTGACAGTTTTTCGGCTCGTCGCGACCGTGGTAACCAAGTCGACGGGATCAAGACGATCTCAGTTCCCATTCGAGCAGGAAGCTGCGTTTACAATTTGATAACGGAGTGAAGTTATGCAACGGTTTGCATTGTGGTTGGTGTGTTTTGGAGCTGGTTTCGCAGCACTGCCTGCGCTGGATGCGAATGCCTGCGACCACTGTGTCGCCAAACAGAAAGCTCAACAGCAGGCGAGCGAGGGTCGCATGCGACATGTTGGCGGAACGATGGGTGCGGCCAGATACGAAGGTGTCGGTTTCTCAACCACCTCTGCCGATGCAGCCATTCGTCAGTGTTGCTACTGGGGTCAGCGTAGCCCAACGGGTATTGGTGTCGTGCGCGGCAACGGCGGCTGGTACGCGACTGTTCTGTACCGCTAAGGCAGAGCTTTGAAGCATTTGCGGCTGTGAAATCCCTGCAGTTTGTTGACTAAGGTACTTCCGGTCGCATCCGGCAGATGCGACCCACTCGAGGGGCACTCTTGCCGAGAGTGACCTTTGCCGTCTCAAAATGTTTCACAGCGTTGGCTGACTAACACGCTGACAATATTGACTCCTATTGTCGGCGTCCAGGACTGGCAAAAATGCAATGCCGCTAAAACGTATTTACTAGCGGTCGGTCAATACGCTCGAGCGAAATATTGATCTGCTGGTAGTGAAAGTGAATGGCGCACTTCAGCAAGTAGATAAAGAGCGCCGCGGGCTCGCGACGCGCCTTCCAAATCGATCTCAAACGTTTGCGATATTCGGCCTTAAGAACTGGATCGTCGACCTGCTTCATCAGTCGCAAGTAAAGCACCGCGCAGCGGGCTGAGACTTTTGCCTGCTCAATTGCCCATTTCATCGGGTGCGATTTCCAATACGTCCGCTGAGCCTTGTTGAAGCAGAAATCCTTGTCGTGGTACAAACTGTCCGAGCGATCAAAGAAGGACTTTACATCATTCAGTTCGCTCATCACTGCCCGATAGCCATCGCGCAATTCCTCGCGCGTCATCTGCCTGGGGATCACATTCGTACCAAACTCGGGCTGGTCATCGAAATCCAACCGCTGCTCGTTCGCTAACCGGTCGTATAGCGGCGTTTTGGGAATCGCCGTCAGCATGCCACACATCGCGTGAATCACCCGCGACTGCCGCACGAACTTCAGTTGCGATTCGAAGATGGCCGTGTCGTCGTTATCGAAGCCAACGATCATTCCAGTCCAAACTTCCATGCCGGCCTGCTGAATGCGATGCACTTTCTCGACGATTGTGCCGCCGCTGCGAAGATTCTGAAACTTCTTCGTCTCGCGCAACGATTCTTCGTTCGGAGTCTCAACACCGATAAAGACGGCTTGAATGTTGGCTTCTACAAACAAGTCCATCAACTCAGCGTCATCCGCCAAATCGATCGAGGCTTCGGAGAAAAAGGTAAACGGATATCCGTGGCGTTTCTGCCATGCGACCACTTCACGCAGCACCGGCTTGATCGCTTGCTTGTTTCCGATCAAGTTGTCATCCACGATAAACGCAATTTCCATTCCGGCGCGTTTCATTCCGTCGAGCTCAATCAGCACCTGCTGCGCTGTTTTCAATCTGGGGCGGCGACCGAAGGTGACGATAATGTCGCAGAACTCGCATTGGAACGGGCAGCCACGCGAAATCTGAAGACTGCCAAACACATATTGTTTCGCATCCAGCAGATCGTACCGCGGACACGGCACTTTGGTCATGTCCGTTTTCTGAGTCTGTTCGTAACGAGCTCGATGCTCGCGGGTTGCCCATTCCTTCAAAAACTTCGGCCAAGTCTCTTCGGCTTCGCCCACGAAGATCACATCCGCCAACTCGCCAAAGTAATTTTCGCGTACCGTTATCCACGGACCGCCCACGATTGTAAACACATCGCGCGCCTTTAACTCCGTCAAAATCTCGCGCATCCGCATCCGCTGCACGCTCATCCCGGTCAGGCCCACAATGTCGGCTTTGGCGATACGCTCAAAATCCAATGCTGTCACGTTTTCATCTATCAACGTGAGCGTATGTTCAGCCGGCGTGAGCGCAGCTAAAAGCGGCAAACAAGCGGTCGGCAAGTTGGATTTCTTGCCAATCAGCGGCATCGCGTATTCCAAACCCCAATACGAGGCTTCGAATCGAGGATTGATCAGGACGATATCAGCCACGTTTTGGTTCCATGTCAATTGAGGCCTTTTTGAGCACCTGTACATAAGTAAACTAGCATAACTATCACCAGTCGACACAACCGGAGAAGCGAACATGGATATACAGGATTCACAGGATAATCAATTCCGATTCACATCGGCTTTCGGTTCCGGAAGCGTGCCAGCCAAGGCAAGTGTGGCCCAGGCGGTGGCGGTAATCGAGATAAACTGATCGGCACCGTGGGGAAAACCTGATTCATAATAAGTTTGAATCGGTTTGGCACGGGTGACAACATGCCATGTGCCGTCTTCCAACTGGGAATCGATTAGGTAGCGACAGCCCGCGACAACGGCAGGATGATCGCACGCCAGTCGTCCAACTTCCTGTAAGGCTGTCAGAACTGTGCCCGTGGCATACGCATCCGAGGCCATGCCATCTGTCTGAGACCAACCCCCGTCAGCCTGCTGTTGTGCCAACAGTGCATTGACATCCTTTTGAATTGCGAGTTCCTCGGCATTAATGTACGGCAGTGTCCGCAAGCGGAAGACGCGGTCCTCGGTGTCGTTGGCTCCATTTTCCAGAATCCACTTGGCCGCAGCCTCCCGACGATCCTGGATGCCGTCCGATTGTTCTTCGGTCCCGTAATGAGACAAAGCACGCAGGGCGACGTAGGTTGCCGTGAACGAACTTCCCATGGACGGCAATCGCTGGCTGCTGGACAACCATCGAGACTTGTCCTTTTGATAATCGACAAGGTAGTGCGTCACGGCAGCGGTCGTTTCGTCGGCTTTCCAGTCAGCAACATCCAGAGCCCACATCGCATAACCAGCCGTCATGACCTGGCCGCCCTGACCATTGCCCGCCAAATATTCGGTCTTCCCACTTTCCAGATGATTCCAGGTGTGCTGAAGCTGCCGCTGCAGAATCTGTCGATCGACATCAAAGCCCTGTCTCGCAAACTCAGTCAAAGCAATTACTGGCAGAGCCTGATTGTGGCACGTAAAACACTTCCGCTCGTTGGCTGATAAGGATGCACCCTGCTGCAGCAACGGAATGGCTTTCTGAATCGCTCCTCGGATTTGGGTTGGAGACAACTCGCGGGGAAGTACAGGACTCTTCGCGGCGGGTTCGTCGGTCAAAAACAGAGGGCCACAGGCAAATGTCAGCAAAAGCAGCCAGGTTTGAAACATGGTGGTCTCGATCGTCAGAGTTCACTTCGCGAGAACGATGTTCATGGGATTGTAATCTACCAATTTCAAATTCGTGGAATAGTCGTAACGCCTCAAGAGACCGTCCGGTTCGCCTCGCGCTCCCAAGCTCTCCCAACCGCGCGAAGAAAAAGAACCTTCGCTGCCCAGATGTCATGCACCCCTGTTTAATGTGAATGTGTGCACCCGCTTGCGAGACGGTTGGGGCAAGGATACATTTACGGTGTTCGTGGTGACGAGTCGATTTTTTGAAATCGCTCGTGAACAGGGAACTCCGGTGTAAATCCGGGACGGTCCGGCCGCTGTGAACTGCCATCAACTTGTCGGAGTTGAGCCTGAATCTCCTTCTAATGAAGCGCCATTGCTTGGAAACGAGCGAGAAGGCGAAGAGAGTCTAGTCGGCAGTAAGTCAGAAGACCTACCACGAACAAGACGATTACGTGTCCTCCAGGTTTAGGGCAATCGTTGAGTGCTGCTTGTTCCTATTAAAGCTCAATTTAATTAGTAATGTGCAAGCGCTAACCGCTACGGTACTACTTTTAGCTAACGTCAAGCACTGTGCGGGGTAACCTGCACACATTGAAATTAGGCGGGGAGAATTCTATGAACAAATTTCGTCGGGGATTTACACTGGTCGAGCTGCTGGTCGTGATTGCGATCATTGGGATTCTAGTGGGATTGTTGTTGCCGGCGGTGCAGGCCGCGCGTGGCGCGGCGCGGCGTATGCAATGTTCGAATAATTTGAAGCAGCTTGGTCTGGCGCTTCAAATGTATCACGACGCGCACAAGGCTTTGATGCCGGTGAGCACTTACAACTGGATGATCGGTGGCTATCCGCAACGCTATTGGTTCGGTGACTTGAAGAATCCTGC
>JAYVHC010000592.1:0-2285 GCA_043771575.1 Planctomycetia bacterium | reverse complement strand
AGCGGAGGGCAAGGGAGTCGAACCCTCAACTGCTTGCGCAGCGACTGATTTCGAATCAGCTTCCTAACCATTCGGTTACCCTCCGGCGAAGGGCTTATTCTCTACCGAAACCTGTTGTTCGGCAAGAGCATTTGGACGCACCCCCAGATAGGGAGTGGTATGAAGGATTTTGAAGTGCCGATTTCCGAGAAATCGACCCCAACCTTAGATCGATTTCTCCGAAATCGATGCGTGCAAGATGCCGTAAGCCAGTAGCTGGAACTTCTCCTTGCACAGTCCAGATTATTCAGGGTCGTTGTCGCCGCCTTCATTGATTCCGAAAGTTTCTACTGAGGCATCTTAAGCTTCGGATCGATGCGAGCCGCTTTGGCAAACTCAGTCTTAGATTCCGAGGCCTTGTTTTGCTTGGCGAGCAGTATCGCGCGGCTCAAGTGCCAACTGGCAGGGTTGGGGGCGCCTTGCTCCGCGAAACCCAGATCGCGCTCGGCTTCTTCCAGTTTGCCAGCTGCGCAGTGGCAGCGCGACCGGATCAAGTAGGCTTCGCATAGCTGATCCGGGTTCAATCCGCCCTTGGTAATGGCGCCGTCGATTAGTGGAAACGCTTCAGCGTAACTTCCGCTTTTCTCAAGTTCAGCTGCCTTTTCAGCGGCCAATGGCGACAATTGCAATTGCGATGTTGCCCTGCCGCTGCCACAGCCTGACGAGATCATGCAAGCGCTAATTACTATGCAAATCACCTTGGACATTGGCTTGAGCCCTTGGGTTTCCGCTGCAGCCGATCGATCCAGCAAAACTGCCAAACCAAGATACTTAATCGTCGAAGTTCGCAACTTCGCCACCATCGCGAGTTCCGACAGCTCGCCAAATGTTGAGAGCGATCGAGTCAGCCACAAATCGCACGGATCCATCGCCCATCGAAGCGTTGACGCCACCGGTGTGCAGGCTGCGCGCGCTGATGATTGCATGCTCGCCGGGCGCATCCGGAATAGCGCTCCGCGTGCCACAATCGATGGCTTTCCAGTTCGGCGTGGCAACGTGGTTATACATGGTGCTCGAATAGAAACCGAACGGCCATCCGTTCGAGAAATCTGTACCCGCTAGCCAGCGACCCATGGAATTAAAATTGAACCCGCCATTGAGATTGGGAGCTTGTGCGAAACATTGTGCGTACATCGCATCGGCATCGACTAGGTTCGCTGGGCGGCTTAATAGATTCGTCACGTCCGCCGGGCCGGGCAACATGCCTGCCAGGTTCGCTCCGCTTCCCTTGGTTCGTTCTGAAAAGAAGGTTGTATTGCACAATCCGTCCGTAAATGAGCCCGTTGATAGCGCCTTTCCAATGGTGAATGCGCCGTTGCCTTTGCAAGAAAAACCGCCGGCTGAATTGGCGTTGGTGTTATTGTTGTTGCTTGTCCCCAGAGCCCCGCCGAACGGAGTCGATCCTCCAAAATTGTAGCGATAGTTATTCTCGGTAATGATCACCCCGGTATTCGGGCATGAGGGGCAAATGAAGATGCCGGCTGCATTAGCATAGGCGGTGTAGTTTGCATTGACGGGCAACCCGCCACTGGTCATGCGAACTGACGTCGGCTTGGAAAAGTCGATCAAGTTATAAATATTGCCTTGTTCCATGAACGGCAAAATGAACGTATGCACCGAGCGAAATCCGGTGAACGCGCCCGCGGGTAACGTGTTGGGATACGTCGTGTAAGAAGCTTGAGCGACACCGCCGACGGTATAGTCTGGATCGAACCGTCCAGGCGGAAACTTCTTGTGGGCAGATTCATAATTCAGCGTTGCCAAACCCATCTGTTTCAAGTTGTTCGAACACTGCATACGACGAGCCGCTTCACGGGCAGCTTGCACGGCTGGCAGGAGTAAACCGACAAGAATTCCTATAATCGCAATCACCACCAGAAGCTCGACCAGCGTGAAGGCTTCACGCCGCCTTTTTTGATTCATCGTACACATAACAAGTACCTTGTGAAAAAAACTGCAAAAGCAAATCACTCGCAGTAGATCTCTGGCTCAAGATGAAAAACGTATGAAAGCAGAACTAATGCTGCTCTACAGATTAGCGAGTTGAGAGCATTAAGCAACGGATTTTTTTCGCACTACTTTCAATGCGAAGCGATTACGCCGCTCGACGGCATGAAGGAACTTGGGGGCAGCTATTCGCCCCAAATTGTGACCAACGGTTTTGATTGAGCCAAAACCAACGGTTTAGATTTTTAAAAAAGCGAGTTTGTTCAGTGAGGGCGCATACTACTCCCCAGCTCTACGCC
>JAYVHC010000591.1:0-6100 GCA_043771575.1 Planctomycetia bacterium | reverse complement strand
TGCCAACGACGATTCACCAGAGTGCGTCGCAGCCACACGCAACTTTGCAGACAAGCGAGGCTTTGATTTGATGTGTGTTGCCCAAAGCAATGCAAACGGAGTTGCCGACTATACGCTGGTCGGCATTGGGCTCGAGCTGTGGGAGATTAAGTTAGACGACGCCAAGAAGATCGAAGAATTCGTCAAGACGGGAAAACTGCCCGAGGGTCGCCAACTGGATACACAGATGCTGGTGCATCGCGATCCCAATTCAAAAATCGATACTTCAGCGCTGGGGTCCAGTTTCTTATATGTGACCAAGGATCAGGGGCTAGGCGTGATTACGCTTAGTGATTTCGTGGTAACGGCGCGCGATATTACTGGCTTAGCTGGAGCTCCAAGGGGTGTCGGGTTTCATCGCGGCGTGAAGTTCAACTATCGCCAGATCGCGAGATAGGGTGCAGATCGCGAATTGTTGGAGTCCAGGCTTCAGTCGTGAATGCGCGATGAACATAAACTAGACAGGCGGCTAAAGCCTCAACGTAGCAAACTTGCGGCGGAAATCTTTAATCCGCACCCTTCGAGAATACTTAGACAAGTCAATTCGTCCAGAGTGTTTGGCGACTAGCGACGTGGCTTGTTAGGTCAGATCGCTCCGCCAGGGCGGGCTACGACGCCGAGTGTTTGTGGATCGAAGCAATCTCTGGCGGTTCCCACAAATGCTTTAATCAGACGCTCACACATATCGCGGTCGCGAACGAAGACGTGATACCACACCGACCAAAATCCCGTGGCCTTTGCAGCGATGATAATCTGTTCTCGCATCTCAGGGCAGTCTATTATCGCCAAGTTACTATGTGACAAGATTGCATTGCTCCAGGCCTGCATCCTTTTCTGCCATCGGCGATCACGGTCTGAAAAACTCGGATGCCCCGGCACTCGGTCGAGTCCTGTCAATTCCAGCGTGCGCTGGGTTGTTGTCGAATCCGCCGATCCTCTTGTCGCCATCTGGGGTGGCTCATCCCGTTCGTACAAGAATGCGCGAAGTGTATTGTCTTGATCGGGCCAGTAGTAATCTGCAATTCTGACAGGCTTGTTGCTTTTGATCGAGTTGCAATTTGTACAAGCTATGAGAAAATTCGACCATTCAAGTGTAAGCACTCTGTTTAAGCTCTTCGGCATCACATGTTCCACATCTACCGTTGAGTGCAAAGCTACCTCGCAGTACGAGCAGTAGTCTCCGATTCTCGCAATCAGTGGGTCGCGTGCATCTTTGTAGTGTGTAAGCGCGACCGGATTTCCGGCAGCATCGGTCGGCGGATCTCCTCGCAAGACGGGTCTCAATTGCCCTCTCCTCGCGTTTCAGAGTGCGCACCGTTACCTTTTTGGGAAACCAATTCCTGCATTCGTATCACTGCTTGAAAGGCTGGGTTGTCGCTGAACTGCGCCATCGATTCAAGTTCTCGACGAGCCGCTTGTCGATCCTCATCGCTGCTTTTGCCGTCATCCTTGAGCATCGCGAAGTACTGTTCGGCTTTATGCATCATGTCGATGTGACGTCGGCTGCGTTGTGGCAGTTCGACGCCCTGAATAGTCTCTGCGATATCTTCAATGCTCTGGTCGCGGACGTCATAATTCGCTTCGTCATCCAAATTGATCAGCTTTACACCATCAATCGTTGGCAGAGACTGGATAATAAATGGAGAGTGGCTCGTCGCGATAAATTGGACTTTCGGAAAGGCTCGCATGAGATCGCCCACAACGCGTCTCTGCCATTTGGGGTGCAAATGAAGATCCAACTCGTCAATCAAAACAACGCCTTCGGTCTCGCGCGGTGCTGCCGCCTCAAGCTGTGGATTCAGCATGGAACATCGCACCGCAATATCCGCCACGATAGCCAACATGTTACGAAATCCGTCACTCAACATCGAAAACGGAACGCATTTGCCTTCGATCTCCAGGATAAGTTGGTCGTAAGCGATATCAAAATAAACTCGAGCGCTTCCAGGCACACATTCCTGAATGGCTGTGCGGCAAGCTTCGAGCGTAGGCTGTTCGCGCTGTTGCTGGAGTGCAATGAACTCTTGCGTCTTGAACCAATCCAAAAACCGCTTTTGATTGGAAGCGGACTTAAGACAATCTTGGTAGCCCGCAAAACGCGAAAGTGGGCCAAGTGTATTGGCTTTCACTTCCTTCAACTGTACCCATAGACGCTCAGTACCATAGTAGCATAGAAGCGGAATGCAAACGGGATTGCCAGCCCGAACCTCATGCACTAACTCTACTGCATCGTATTTGGCCTGAGTGCCGTCAAAAGTCTGTTCGTACCTTTCAGCGTCAACTCTCCAGTCTCCGCGATTCGTGCATGCCGAGACGTAACTAGGGTTCTGCAACTCCGTTGTGAGAGTACTACCTTTCAAAAACAAAGTTTGACGAACATCTCGCTCCTCTATTTCGCGAATAAATCGAGCTGGCTTAGGAAAAACCGCCAAGAACTTCGAAAGCACGACCGTGATGCCTTCCAAGATCGCAGTTTTGCCACTCGCATTATTCCCAACAAGTAAATTGAATCGTTTGCCGAATTCGAATTCCCTCTCTTCAAAGCAACGGAAGTTTTTAAGTTGCAGTTTATCAATTCGCATTTAATCCGCACTTGCCATCGAGTGTTTGTTTAAGTGAGCGAAAACGCGTCTGCCGCAACGTTCGGTCCACGTTTTTCTTACCGTACAGCTTAACACAACTTGGTTTTTCGGTCAGTAATCGTCGGCAATAACCAATTGCTGCTTTTTCATACGCCTTGATTCTGCCGAGCGTTTGTAGATACTCTCAGCAATTAGGCCTCGGCTCGACTTCTGCCACGTTTTGAATGTAAAGTATGAACCTCTCGCCCATGATGCGTCAGTACGAAGACGCCAAAGCGGCTTGTCCGGACGCGATTCTGCTGTTTCGCATGGGGGATTTCTATGAAGTGTTTCATGACGATGCCAAGACCTGCGCAAAGTTGTTGGGACTAACTCAGACAACCCGCGATAAAGGCGAAAATCCGGTGCCCATGGCGGGCTTTCCGTACCATCAACTGGAAGGTTACTTAGCGAAGTTGATTCGGCTTGGTTACCGAGTAGCGGTTTGCGATCAGGTCGAAGACCCGCGCGAAGCCAAAGGAATCGTACGCCGCGAAGTCACGAGAATCGTGACAGCCGGAACGCTGACGGATGAAGCCCTGCTTGATCCCCTGCATACGAATTTGTTGATGGCTGTATTTTCGCCCAAACCCGGCGTGCCAGCGAATGCGAACGACGACACGTTCGTAGGCGTGGCCTGGGCCGAGCTTTCGACGGGACGATTTGAAGCGGGGTTGTTCTCACGCAAGCGGATTTTTGATGAGCTCGCGAGGTTAGAACCGTCGGAAGTGCTGATTCGCGATGATGATGGTTTGATGTCGCGTGGCAATAGTTACGACTGGGCCGTGACGCTGCGTCCGGCCTGGCAGTTTGGTGGCGAAGAAGCGGCGCGACAACTGTGCCGACATTTCGAAGTCGCAAGCCTCGATGGTATGGGCTGGGATACGGAGTCCGATGGTCCAGCCATCGCAGCGGCCGGAGCGGTATTGGCTTACTTGCAAGAGACTCAGAAGACATCGCTTGGTCACCTGCGGCAACTGCTGCCGTATCGCACGGGTCGCACTCTAGAAATTGACGCAGCCACTCGTAGAAGTCTCGAAATCACTCACACGATGCGCGATCGCAGTCGCGAAGGTTCGCTGCTGAGTGTGCTTGACGAGACGAGCACTTCGATGGGCGCAAGGTTGCTGGCAGCTTGGATTTCCAATCCACTGACGAACATCGACGAGATCGGCGCCCGACACGGCGCGATCGAAGAACTACTGAACGAAAATCGGCTGCGTGGCGGCGTGCGCGAGGCTCTGAGCAACATCTATGATCTCGAACGATTGCTTGGCCGAGTTGCCACGGGCCGAGCCAGCCCGCGCGATCTGCGCCGAGTCGGCTGGACGTTGGCGCAGCTACCGAAATTGAAAGCCCTGTTGGCCGTGCGGCGCAGCCCGCGTTTAAATGTGCTCGAACAGCAGTTACTGCTATGTGAACCGCTGCGCGACAAATTGCTCTTGGCACTCACTGAAGATTGCCCACTGCACTTGCGAGATGGCGGCTTTATTCGAGACGGCTACAGTAGCAAACTCGATGAGCTTCGCAGCCTCGCGTCTGGCGGCAAGCAATGGATTGCTCAGTATCAAGCCGACCAAATCGAACTGACCGGCATCACGAGCCTGAAAGTCGGCTACACGAAAGTGTTTGGTTATTACTTGGAAGTGACCAACACGCATCGCGAGAAAATCCCTAAGCACTTCATTCGCAAACAAACGCTCAAGAACGCCGAACGCTACATTACCGATGAACTGAAAGAGTACGAGACGAAAGTGATCTCGGCGGACGACGAAGCGTTGCTGCTGGAGGTCGAACTGTTCGGACAACTGCGCGACGAAGTCAGTATACATCTGAACGGCTTACAGCAGAATTCGCTCGTGCTCGCAGAGCTGGATGTGCTAGCGGGTTTGTCGGAGCTGGCAAAACGTCAAGACTATGTGCGTCCTGAGATGGTGGATTCGGATGAGTTGGAGATCATCGAAGGCCGTCACCCGGTGCTCGATGTGACTCAGTCGAAAGGGACTTTTGTGCCCAATGATTGTCACGTCGGTGGTCAGCATGGAATTGTGATGTTGATCACTGGCCCCAACATGGCTGGCAAGAGTACTTATATTCGTCAAGTTGCGCTGATCACGTTGATGGCTCAGCTGGGAAGTTTCGTGCCAGCGCGTCGAGCTCGGATTGGTATCGCAGATCGCATCTTTGCCAGAGTCGGTGCGAGCGACGAATTGTCGCGGGGCCAAAGTACGTTTATGGTCGAAATGGTCGAGACGGCGAGGATTCTGAACACGGCCTCGTCGCGCAGTTTGGTGATCCTGGACGAAATCGGTCGCGGTACGAGCACTTACGACGGTCTGAGTCTAGCTTGGGCGATCGTCGAACACTTGCATGATGTGCTCGGAGCGAGAACATTGTTTGCGACTCACTATCATGAGCTGACGCAACTCGATAAGTCGCTGCCCCGAGTTCGCAACTTCAATGTCGCGGTGAAAGAGTGGGACGAGAACATTGTGTTCCTGCATCGTATCATCGCTGGCGGAGCCGACAAGAGTTACGGCATTCACGTCGCGCGTTTGGCTGGTATTCCGCGCAATGTGAACGAGCGTGCCAAAGATATCCTGGCACAGCTTGAGGCGGATCATCTGAACACGCGTGGCGATTCGAAGATCACTCCGCCGCGCCGCAAAGCGAACTCGCCGATTCAGTTGACGCTGTTCGATTTCGGGGAGCATCCGGTGGTCGATCGTCTACGTGGCTTGAACATCGGCGAGATGACTCCGGTTCAGGCGCTACAGTTGCTCGAGACTCTGCAACTTGAAGCACAACGAAGCAAGTGAAGACGGAAATTGCTGATAAATCAAAGAAGTAGCAGATGTTGATGTAGGGTGGGTTGAGGCACGTAACCCACCATGACTAACATCTTGACACCCCATTTCGAGAATTAGGGAAGCGCCTGCTTTGGCTCTGTCTGGCATGCAATCCAGTGTTCGCCCAAATGCAGTTTCGAAGTTTCGCGCAGTCCTGCCGGGGACAAGGTATAATGCACTCTTCGTAGAATCGAAGTTGTCCTCCATAGCGCAGTAACACGATGTCGTTTCGAAGGTAACTCTCCAATGCAAGCACTTTCTTCGAAGCCTCCCCTCCGTTGCGTTGGGCCGATCCGTCGACGAACGTTTCTGGAATTTGGCGGGTTGAGCGTACTCGGCTTGGGTATGGCGGATTTCTTGCGGGCTCAGGAAGTTGCGAAAACGTCCGGCGGGCGGTTGAATGATAAAGCGGTAATCTTCATTTGGTTGCCGGGCGGTCCGCCGCACATGGAAACTTACGATATGAAGCCGGATGCGCCGCGCGAATATCGCGGTATCTTCCAACCGATTCATACGAACGTCAACGGCATGGACGTTTGCGAGTTGCTTCCAAGGCACGCCAAGTGCGCCGATAAGTACACGCTCATCCGC
>JAYVHC010000590.1:0-2411 GCA_043771575.1 Planctomycetia bacterium | reverse complement strand
ACCCTGCTGCAAGCAATGGGCTGTGAGACGTTGGCCGCCCCAAAGCTCCTGCGATATGATCGAATTATCTTTCTGTTTGATCCTGACGCCGACGGAATTCACATCGGCGCACTGATGCTACTTTTTTTCTATCGCTGGCTCCGCCCGGTTCTCGAAGACGGCAAGCTGTACATCGTCCGCGCTCCGCTTTACGAAATCGCAAATGCCGAACGGACTCAACTGCACTTCGGTTACAACGAGGAGCAGTATCGTGAAATGTGTGTGCAGTTTGGCTCCGCATTGAATCTAAAAAAGCAACGTTACCGAGGACTGGGCAGCATGAATGATGACGTCTTGTATCGAACTTGCCTCTCGACTGAAACCCGGATTTTGCACAAGTTAACGGTTTCAGACGCCGAAGCCACTCGACTGATCTTCGGCGGCAAAATTGAATACTAGGGTGACTGGAGTGCCGATGAGTTCTTTGCGGCACCGGCTTGAATGCGTTGCAAGAGCCTGAGATTCTCGGGAGCGTTGCCCGACCGCCGTAGTGTTTCGCCAGCCCATATAAGCGCTTGTTCCCATCGCTGTGCTGACTCGAGCGCCATCGCAGCAGCTTGAGCGAAGTCGGAGCGGGTGGCTTCCAACTCAGCGGCTCGCACCAAATGAGTTGCCGCCAGCTCCTTCTGACCATCCGTGTACAGCGCCAATCCATATCGATATCGAATTCCAGCTGCAGTGGGTAGCAAATCGATATCGCGCTTCAAAAGCGGCAATTCCTCTTGGCGAAGTCGCAGGATTTCCAGTTTCAGCGAAAGTGCAGTTTTAGATTCAGGATTGGGTTGCGAATTCAGATTTCGCTCCAGCAGCGCAGCCAAATTAGTGCGCGGCCCAGTAACGTTCGTCTCGACGAGAATCGCCTTTTGATAGTGTTCGATGGCTTGCTGGTTTCGGCCTTGTTGCTCCGCGAAGATACCAAGCGCCAAATGCGCGCCGGCTCGATCATTGTTGCATTGCATACCTTCTTCTAATTCAGTCAAGGCTGCCACAAATTTGGAACGGCAGTCCTGCGACCATGCATCGCGCGGTAGGTCGAGCAAATTGCGAGCTGCTTCGACACGCACGCTACGGATCGGATCATCCAACGCGAACTCCAGCACCGTCGCAGTTGCGCTCGTTGATTCTCCGCCGCCGATCGCATTCATCGAAGCAGTACGAACTAGTGGGTGTTCATCGCCAGCTAGCTTCGCCGCTTCTTCGCTGGCCGCTTGCGGTGAAACGTCGAACAGAACTTGCAGCGCGGTGGCGCGCGCGATCGCAGGCGCTTCCACACCTTTTCGAGAAAGCAGCCGACGCAACAGCTCAACCGCCTCCGGCGCGTGATTCTGACCAGCGGCAATGGCCACTCCAAAGTGCTCGTCGCGGCGACGAGCCTCTCCATACCATTTGTCACAGGCCGCGTCGCAAAAACGGTTCGCACGCTCAAGCTCGGCTTTAACCTCGATATCACCTTGACGCGCTAACAGCATCCAATCCTGATAGAGCTTCAAGCCTTCGCGTTTCTCTACTGCAATATTTTCCAATTTCAAGTGGCAACCCGTGCAAGCGTTCGGTGAGTCAATCTTCGAACTTAAATCGGGTCTGGGAATGTGCAGCGAGTGATCGCGCCGTGCGTGGACTTCCATATAAGTCGTTGTCGGCATGTGGCAGCTTACGCACTTCGCACCCTCGGAATCCACTTTGTGAAAGTGATGCGCAACAGAATCGTATTTTGCGGTTGGGTGTTGATGGCACGAGGTGCACAATTGATTGCCAGCGTGCTTCAGTTTGGCCGTATGTGGATCATGGCAATCACTGCAGCGAATCCCTTTGTGGTACATCTTGCTCTGTATGAACGACCCGTGAACGTAGTCTTCGTCCAGTACCTGACCATCGGGATAATAAATGCCTTCAGTGAGTAGTTGGTTGCTATAGTAGTCGTAATAGTTTTCGCCAGCCCTCATACCAGCTTTCACTACATTGCGGCGACTGTGGCAGGGCGCGCAAGCCTGAATTTGGTTCTCGGCCGAGAGTTTGAGATTGGCTAGACCATAGCCACGAGACCTATTCCAACCAGGCACCCATTTTTGCGCGAGTTCCAAATGGAGACTGGCCGGACCGTGACAAGCTTCGCAACTGACGTTGATCTCTGCGAACGTTGAGTGGTATTCGCCGCGGGCATCGCTGGGCGCCTGGCTTAGCTCGGCAGTCAGCGGTTTAAATTTCTTTTGATAATCCGTACTATGGCACTCGGCGCACATGTTGTTCCAACGCTGCGCAATACCTGTCCAATGCAAGTCGTCAGCGGGGTCGAGTTTCTCTTTCACATCGGGTGGGTCAAGGTGAAACCACTCTTTTTTTTGGGTGTCCCAGCTGAGCCGCAGGACTTGGAC
>JAYVHC010000589.1:0-2138 GCA_043771575.1 Planctomycetia bacterium | reverse complement strand
GTGCAGTGTTTTGTTCGGTACGAAATTGCCGGCCCAGGAGACGACGATCGATCGTAATCAGAGTGCCTGGCATTTTGGATATGACCTGCTGCAAATGTTGCTCGAAGAGCGTGGACTGCGAGTTGTTGACGAGGTAGATGAAGCGTTCTTCGCGGCTAAATCATCGGTGATCGTCATTACGGGCTCGCCGCCTGCACTGTCCAGCAATGATTGGGGGCGGCTGGTCGGATTCGTTTTGGACGGAGGTACGCTACTGCTGGCTTTGGACAATTCCTTTACGCTGCCTGGCATTGGGCGTTTTTCCAAAGGACCTGTGACAACCCTTAATCCGAGCGACCAATATCAAGGGTTTGTGGATTGCCTGAGAGTTTTCCCCAATCCAGAAACCCAGGGCTTTTCGGGTGTTTCGGAGATTGTTACCAACAGACCCGGTTGGTTTGTACCGGATACGGTCGGTTGGCTCGAATGGGACGTACTTGCTTCGTTGCCGATCGATTCCCGGCCGGTCGGAAGTCGAAAGAGTGCAGTATTGGCCGTCGGTCGCTGGGGGGCGAAGGATACTGGATTAGCGATTGTGTCTGCCGATGCCGGCTTGTTCAGTAATGGCATGTTGTGGCATGGAGACAATGCAATTGCTGCCATTCGTATGAGCGAATTGCTGTGTAGAGGCGGCACGAAAACGCAGCTCGTTTTTCTGGCCGATGGACAGGCAATGGACAGCTATCGAAACCGCATCGATATGACTCCCGCTGCAGAGGAATCGGCTGACAACCGACCGGAGCCTGAACCTGAATTGAGAAAAGCCCTGCGACTGGCGAATGCAATCGCCAAGGAAGTTGCGGAGTCAAACGTATTGAACGAGGCGCTTAGACAGCGTCCACGAGGGATTCAGCCGTCGCGTTACTTTCGAGCGTTTTTATACTTCGTGGCGGTGTTGATTCTGCTACTCATCATTTGGTTATTGCTCGCCAGTGGTGCTTTGCAGGCGGTGTTTCTCGCGCCGCGCAAAATGCGATCGGCATATGAAATGCGAGAACATGCGAGCGGCCTCGCAGATGATTTTCGCAATTCCGCGGGCTACTTGGCCCGGGATTTTTGTTGGGAATTGACGGGTTCAAAGCAAACGGCTGATTGGCAGAAACTCCTGGCGGAGTTACTTTCCAATGTGCGACTCCCCAACGGGTCGCTGCCAAATGGGTCGCAGCTAAGCAAATTAGAACAACAAGAGCTGGTGAGAATTATCGACATCGCTTGTCGTGGCTGTCATGCGCGCATGACCAGTCACGAATTTCAGCTCTTGGGAAAGTCGATTAGCATACTCCGAGGCAAACATCGAACTCAGCCGCCCGTCGCGGTAGGATGCAGTTAAATTCATTACTCTTTAGTTGAAAATTGATTAGTGTCGTCTATTCCAAAACTCAGCCAACTTGCACAGCGTGTTCGTGACCTGCGCGTTAAAACTCAGCAGTCGGTAAGTCAAGTAGTTGTCGGGCTAGACGCGATCACAGATCAACTGTTGATGGCCCTGATCGCAGGCGGGCACGTGTTGCTAGAAGGAGTTCCCGGTACCGCCAAGACTACGCTGTGCAGAACTTTTTCGACTGTCATGGGCATTCATTTTGAACGCATTCAGTTCACTCCGGATCTATTGCCAAGCGATGTTACCGGGACGCAAGTGTTGGATCGCCAGACCAGCGACTTTGTCATGCGCAAAGGGCCCGTATTCTGCCAATTGCTACTAGCCGATGAACTGAATCGCGCACCCGCCCGCACGCAATCCTCGCTGCTCGAGGCGATGCAAGAACATCAAGTGACGATCGAGGGCAAAACGCTGCTCTTACCTGAGCCATTTATGGTGCTGGCCACACAGAATCCCATTGAGCAAGAGGGTGTTTACCGGCTGCCAGAAGCTCAGCTCGATAGGTTTCTATTCCGGGTGCAAGTGGGTTACCCTGAGCGTCAGCAAGAGATCAACATGCTGGACATTCATAGCCGACCGCCCGTTAACCTGAGCGCGATCAGCAACGCGGAGGAGATTTTAGTTATTCAAAGCCAGATCGATGAAGTTTACTGTACTTCGGAATTGAAGGGTTACATCATTGATCTAGTGCGACAGAGTCGGGTGCACGGGGATTTGA
>JAYVHC010000588.1:0-5136 GCA_043771575.1 Planctomycetia bacterium | reverse complement strand
ACTGAATCAATCGTCGATTCGCTCAATCAACTGGGTGTTGCGGTCGACGAACGTCTGAGTTTCATCGAGTCAACATTGTTGGCGTTGCGGGGTTGGGCTGGGATGGTTTGGCAAATGGAGACTTGCGCGCCGTGGACTCCGCGGCCAGCCAAGCCTGGTTCCTTGCTTGAGTTCTTAGCAGTTCGCCTCATGCTCGATCGACACGCTATCGCATTGGTAGCCAGGGAACATTTAGGCGTCCAAGATCTGACGACAGTACGAGCTGCGGCAGCGAGACGCTGTCGCGAACAGCATGAATCGAGCACCAGCACTGCCTTCGCGATTTTTCAAATTGCTCAAGCATGTGGATACTCGCCTGGGCAGCTTAAAGACCTCAACACTTCACAGTGGAAACAGCTTGCTTTCGAAGTCACTGAATTCAATAGCCTTGAACGTCGACGCATATTGCATTTGGCCTACGAACGGAAATATCGCAACGCAGCCTTGGATGCCATCAAATTTCACTCGGCAAAGCGAAAGCAGCGACGTGAAGATCTCGCCGCGCAACCCACTTCGTTCCAAGTGATTACTTGCATTGATGATCGCGAGGAATCATTTCGCCGTCACCTAGAGGAAATTGCACCTGAATGCGAAACCTATGGTGCGGCTGGTTTTTTTGCCGTGGTAATGTATTACAAGGGAGCCGCTGAAGCCCATTATCGGCCGTTGTGTCCCATCAATATTGTGCCGAAGCATTATGTGACCGAAGAGCCTGTGTTTTCTGCGGTTGATGAAAACGAAAAGCGCTCTCATCGTCGTCGTTTAATTGGCCAACTTTCGCAGCGAGTCCATTCTGGATCGCGCACCATCGTCGGCGGGCTCATCACTGGAGTATTCGGTTCACTAGCAACTTTCCCGCTCGTTGCTCGGATTCTAGCACCGCATATCACCGCACGGATTCGTAGTTCCATCGGTGGATTTGTTCGCCCGCCAGCTACAGAACTGCATTTGCAACGCGAGTCCGCTGAACCGGGTCCAGACTATGAGTCGCTGGGATACACAATCACCGAGATGGCGGGAATTGTAGTTCGAATTCTACAAGACATCGGACTGGTCCGAGATTTCTCGCCGATTGTGTTGTTCCTTGGGCACGGATCGAGCAGTCTGAATAACCCTCACGAGTCCGCTTACAACTGCGGAGCTTGCAGCGGTGGTCGCGGTGGTCCCAACGCGCGCGCGTTTGCTTGGATGGCCAACGACACCCGAGTTAGAAAGCTTGTGAGCGCGGCTGGTATTCAAATTCCTGACAACGTTCGCTTTATCGGTGGGTATCACAACACTTGCAATGATCGAGTGGAGTATTTTGATCTAGACCAACTTCCACACTCGCACCGAAAACTATTCCGCGAGATGGAGGCTAGTATCAATGAAGCGCGACAGCGCAACGCTCTCGAACGAGCCCGACGTTTTGAATCCGCTCCGCTCAGCTTGACGCCTAGCGAAGCCCTCCAGCACGTCGAAGAGCGCTCCGAAGACTTGTCCCAAGCTCGACCTGAGTATAACCACGCGACCAACGCGATGTGTTTCGTTGGGCAACGCGAATGGAGTCGCGGATTGTTTCTCGATCGACGCGCCTTTCTCGCATCCTATGATCCGAGCATCGATACGGCCGACGGTAAAATCGTCGAACGCATCTTGCAAGCAGCCATTCCTGTTTGTGGTGGTATCAGTCTCGAATACTATTTCTCGACCGTCGATCCGGAAGGGCATGGTTGCGGTTCAAAGCTGCCACACAACATTACTTCGCTGGCTGGTGTCATGACCGGCGCGGCCAGCGATTTGCGACCAGGTCTTTCAGCGCAAATGGTCGAGATCCATGAACCGCTGCGAATTCTTTTCGTGGTGCAAACAAATCCAACAGCCATGAAGCGTATTATCGCAGCGAATCCCGCCATCGAGAGTCTCGTCGTGCGCAAGTGGGTACAAATTGCGATCCTCGATGCAGCGAGTTCCGAGATTCTGCTTTATCGTGACGGTGAATTCGAAAGCTTCCAAACGAGCACGAGCGAAATTCCGATAGTTTCTTCATCAACAGATTGGTTTCGTGGATCGCGCGAGCATCTCGGCTTTGCGTCGATCATGGACGATCGAAGCGGTGCAAAAGGATCTACCAGCCGACAGGGAGCCGCACAATGAACGCCGAACCCATTTTTCACCTGCTCGGAGTCATCGTAGTAGTATGTCCCTTGGTGCTGCTGGCGTGTATGGGGCTATCGTCGCTATTCGCCGTGCGGCTTAGCGAGTCCGTCGTTTCAAGGTTAACGCAGTTTGCCGTTGCGTTGTCGTTGATTCCCGCCATTGCAATACTGGTACTTATGCTAGTAACCGACTCGCGTTTCGTGTCGGTAGATATGGGCGATTGGGTTTCTATTCCGCAGCAACATTTTCATTTCCATTTGAAGTTTCTTTTCGATCGACTAAGCGTACCGTTCTTGTTGCTGTCTCTCGTGCTGTGTGGCGTCGTCGGTGCCTTCACTCGACGCTATTTACATCGCGAAGCTGGTTATCATCGGTTCTTCCTGCTGTACTCGCTGTTCCTATCGGGAATGGTTTTGTCGTCAGTCGCGGGTACGATCGAGACATTGTTTTTTGGTTGGGAAATGGTTGGCCTTTCCTCTGCGCTGTTGGTTGCGTACTTTCATGAACGAGAAAGTCCAGTAAGAAACGGTCAACGCGTTTGGTCCGTTTACCGACTGGCCGATGCCGCGTTCTTAATTGGCGCTCTGACGATGCACCATTTGACTGGCGAAGGTGACTTTTCATCATTCGTCGGCAGTGAACCATGGCCGGGCGGTACCGCTCAACTCAGTTCAACCAATGCGCTCATCGTGGGTTTGCTGTTGTTGCTCGCGGCGGCTGGCAAATCGGCGCTTGTTCCCTTCTCAGGTTGGTTGCCGAGAGCGATGGAAGGGCCGACTCCTTCGAGCGCTGTTTTCTACGGTTCGCTTTCGGTACACCTTGGTGCTTACTTATTGCTTCGCGTTAGTCCAGTTCTTGAAGCATCAGAATTGTTACAATGGATCATTGTCTTTGTCGGCGCGATATCATCGCTGGCTGGCTCCATCATGAGCCGTGTACAAAGTGATGTAAAGAGTTCGCTAGCCTACGCATCGCTCTCGCAAGTCGGCATTATCGTCGTCGAAATCGGACTTGGCTTTTACTACTTGGCATTGATTCACATTGTGGGCCACGCTTGCTTGCGAACACTTCAGTTGCTGCGAGCTCCGACATTGCTCTCCGACTATCACGCGATGGAAAATGCGATTGGCGGTCGCTGGAGCCGACAACCCTCCAGGTTTGCGGGTTGGTTGCCTAAGAGTTTTCAGCTGTGGATTTATCGCTTTGGGTTTGAACGCGGTTACATGGACGCAATTCTTGACAACTGGATCGTTGGGCCGTTTGTCGCGGCGTTTCGCTGGGCTGATCGGCAAGAACGGCGCTGGACGGACTGGTTATCCGCTGAACCTTCACGAGAATCCGACAAGTCCGAACTGCATCCCGAGAGTTTTAGTGAAACGGCCAGCGTGCCCCAGACAATCAAGCAACGCGCATCGCAAATGTAGCCCATGAGGAAACCTCTTCTACATTCAGCCTGTGAGTATTGAATCAACAGTCTGCCAGTCTATGCCACGAACCCCTCGCGACAGTACAACTAACGATCTTCCCCAAATTACAACTTCCGATTAAATGTCATGCCTGAACTACACTTCCCGTGGCTAGAAGCTTCCATCGTAACGCCGTTGTTCGGTGCCATCCTGGCGTATTTCATCCGCGATGGTCTGAAAGCGCGTATGTGTTCTATTCTCGTCTGCACGCTCGCTCTCTTGTTTGCTGTGGGTGAGTTTGTCGATTTTAGTTTACTACACTCGTTCGAAGCGCATGATCACTGGGACTTGATCACTTTTTTCTTCAACCAAGACATCTTTGTTGTTGACGAATTGAGTGCACCGCTCTTGCCACTGGCGACTGTCGTCTACTTAGTCACCGTGCTAGCGACTCTGCGAACCAAAATCCAGCGGTTCTCGTTTCCGCTGGCACTACTATCTGAATCCATCTTATTGGCAACCCTCAGTTGCCGCGCGTCGTGGGCACTGGTCGCTCTACTTGCACTTGCCACAATTCCGCCCTGGCTTGAGTTGCGAGCACGCAATCGTTGCACACGGGTTTTTTCATTGCATATGGGCGCATTTGTGCTCCTGCTTTCGATTGGCTACGGATTGCTGCAGTTTCGGGCATCGCCAAATGAGCCCGCTTTATTGGCAGGCGCGCTACTCACCGCGGCAACGCTGCTGCGTAGCGGAATAGTTCCCGTACACTGCTGGATGACCGACTTGTTTGAGAAGGCCTCGTTTGGCACGGCGATTTTGTTCGTAACGCCGCTTACCGGAGCGTTTGCGGTGATGCGACTTGTATTACCCGTTGCCCCCGATTGGGCATTGCATTGGATTGCATTACTCTCGCTAGTTACAGCGGTCTATGCATCCGGCATGGCGCTTGTTCAATCAGAAGCTCGCCGTTTCTTTTGCTATTTATTCCTAAGCAACGCGTCCCTGGTGCTAGTTGGACTCGAACTGGTCACACCTATCGGATTGACCGGCGCGCTATGCGTTTGGCTGAGCGTTGTACTATCGCTAACGGGCTTTGGACTGACACTCAGATCGATTGAATCTCGCATCGGAAGAGTTTCCCTTACTGACTATCACGGATTGTATGATCAGATGCCCTCGATGGCAGGATTTTTCTTGCTGACAGGGCTCGCAGCCATTGGCTTTCCAGGCACAATCGGTTTTATTGCGATCGAGTTGTTGGTTGAGGGCGCAGTCGAGGTTTATCCACAGGTTGGTTCAGCGGTGGTGATCGCAGCGGCGCTCAACGGTATCGCCATCTTACATGCATACTTCCGAATCTTTACAGGCAGGCGCGCAACGGCGCACGCGTCACTCAGCGCACGCTGGCCAGAGCGAGTGTCCATTTTGCTGCTGACCGTGTTGATCGTTGGCGGCGGACTTGCTCCGCAATCGAGCGTTGCTAGCCGCTACCACGCGGCGAACGAATTGCGTCGACACCGAGAAAGCGTTAGTGAAGTCGAATCGAACA
>JAYVHC010000587.1:0-9335 GCA_043771575.1 Planctomycetia bacterium | reverse complement strand
TATGCCGAGTCGCGGAGCGACTCGGCCACCCTGACAGGACTAACAGGGCCACACATGCCGATTAAACATCGATTAATTTGCGAAGCTGATCTAAGTACCTCGGAATCGCTTCCAAGGGTTCTTCCTTGGCCTCATATTCGAGTGCGACCCAGCCGCTGTAACCCGCAGCTCGCAATATGTTGAGTACTCTCGCCAAATCTGTCGGCTGATGTTGACCCCCTGGATAAATATCAACCTTGATCTGAGCGTTGACCGCATAGGGAGCGATCTGAGCCAATTCGGCATACGGATCATCCGTCGACTGAAAATTGCCGCTATCGAAATTCACACCGAACCCGGGTGCATTGACTTGGCGCACAACCTGCAGCAATCCTTCCGCTTTCGCAGTCACTCCGCCATGGTTCTCCAGCGCCAGCAGCACTCCTTTCTCAGCGGCATACCTGGCCACCGTTTCGCAGTGCTTTGCGCATCGCTTAAGTGTCACGCTCGCCTCTTCATCCTGCGGTTGAGTACCCGCAAAGATACGAATGGTCGGCGCGCCTAGTACCGCGTAATGATCGACCCAAGTCCGCGTGTGATCGAGATCTGCTTTTACTTTTTGTTCGTCTAACTGACAAAAATCATTGCGGATCGCACCACCAGAAATGGTCATTCCGCGCAGATGGCAATGCTGCTTGAGCTTCAGCAGGTAGTCCAGCGTAACCTGCTCTGGAAAATAGTAACTCGTCAGCTCCGTGCCGGGAATTCCCTGCTGAAAACAGAAGTCGACGAATTGGAACAAATCCATCCTCTGCACTTCCTCCTTCGCCGCTGCCAAATACTTGCGCAGCGAATAGGCCGCCAGACTCAACCGTAACTTCCCGGGCTTCGGTCGATCAAATGGATCGATTCCCAGCACTGGCTGCAAAGATGTTCCAAGTGAACCAATCGCGACACTCGTCGATGCCGCTCGAATAAATTCTCGACGTTGCATTAGGTCAACCTTTCAATCGTACTGAACCTGGGGACTCAACCAACATGTTATCCTAAAATCACGCTCCGAACTGCCGGGCGATGTGGTTTTAGTGGGACGCTCCTGACGGGCTCACGATTACCCACATTTTGGACTCTGTCACGTACTAGGGTTTGTGAGCCGCTGGCGCAAGCCACGGGTCTCGAAGCAGTAATCGTTTAAGGTTTGTAGTTCATCCACTGCTTGTTCGCTGGCCGCGAATCGTTTGGCATTTGACAATCACCGAGTAGATGGAGACGTCTGCTTGGAAACCCGCGGCTAACTAACGCCGACGGCTCACTAAAACGAAAGCCTTTTACATCATTCGCGGCCCATTCGCTGTGACGCACAACTACTTTCGTATTTTGATGACGGCGCCGTCGAAATGGCTGTGCTTTTTAGGTCTGTTGGTCGCGACGACGGAACGTCGCGTCACACTCTCCGAACCCTCCGCCACCTGGTGTAAGAATCTCAAGTTTTTCGCCGGATTCAAGCCGAAGTTGGCAGCAGTGACTTAACTTGACGCGCTCTCCGCTCGCTCTGATCAGCACGTTGCGTCCGATGTCACCCGCCGAACCGCCAGCCATTCCATACGGCGCAAACTCACCTCGCCGCGATGTCAATAGTGAAAGCTCCATCGCTTCAAGAAACTCGAACTCGCGCACGATCCCGTCGCCGCCGCACCAGCGACCTGCGCCGCCGCTGCCTGATCGCAATCCGAATCGCAGCAAACGCACTGGATATCGTGACTCAAGAACCTCGGGATCCGTCAAACGCGTGTTGGTCATGTGCGTGTGCACTCCGCTTGCTCCATCCAAGCCTTCGATAGCGCCTGAACCACCGCAGATTGTTTCATAAAACCCAAAACGACTGTTGCCAAACAACACATTGTTCATCGTCCCTTGCGATGCTGCCGCGACGCCGAAGGCACCGAGCAAAACATCGACCACGCGCTGCGACGTCTCCACGTTCCCCGCTGCCATCGCAGGACTCAGCGCCGGATCCGAGTGGGATGGTGGATTCAACACGCCGCGAGGCACTCTCAATTCCACACAGCGCATCACACCTTCATTCAGCGGCAATTCATCTGCAATCAAACACCGCAGTACATACATCACGGCTGCCGTGACGATGGAAGGGTTTGCATTGAAGTTCGTAGTGCTAACTGGCCCTGTTCCCTTGAAGTCAATTACGACGCGGCCTGGTTCCGGAAACGTGATCCGAATCGCAATCGGCGTTCCATCATCCAAGTGATCCGTAAACGTTCGCGGCTCTTGCGGCAATTGTCGAAGAAACTGCGCGACGCGATCAGCGGCCGCTAGCAGCAAATACGCAGAGTAAATAGCCAGATGTTTCCATCCCAATGTGCTTGCCAGCTCCACAATCAAACTCGCCCCGCGCGCGTTGGCGGCTTGCTGCGCCGATACATCAGCCAGATTTTCAGCCATGGCCCGCGGAGGATAGGTCGCACTGGCGAGCAACCGCTGGAAATCTTCCGTTCGATCTTCACCTGCTTCGGTCAAATAGCGCGGTGCAATCACAACTCCTTCTTGTCCCAACCGTGTCGCCACGACCGACATTGACCCCGGCGCCAGCCCGCCGATGTCAGCATGATGCGCCCGGTTGGCCACAAACATCATTGGCGATGCGTCGTCACCAAACACTGGTGTAACCACGGTCACATCGGGCAAATGCGAACCACCGCGATAAGGATCGTTGGTGATAAAGCAGTCGCCTGGCCGAATTACTGAAAAGGCTTCCATGATCCCGCGAACCGTTTGCCCCATCGCTCCAAGATGCACGGGCACGTGCGGAGCATTCGCCAGCAACCGGCCCTGGCCATCAAAGACCGCACAACTGTAGTCACGCCGCTGCTTCACATTGACGCTGACCGCCGTCTGTTGCAGCACCACGCCCATTTGCGTGGCGATTGCCGACAGTCGCTGCGCCAAGCAATCGCGAACCACTGGATCGAACACGAAATCCTGCGTATGCAACTCCACGCGAGCTTCACCCGCGACTCGCTCCAGCAGCAACGTTCCGCCGCTAAGCGACTGGGCAACCCAGCCCTGGTCAATCGCCAACGTGGAACCTTCGTTCAGAACAATCGCCGGCCCTACGATGCGCTCTCCTGGCTGAATCTGCGCTCGCTCGATGGACCGCTTTGAAGCCTTGTCGCCGTTCGCTCCGTCATTCACTCGTGATTCCGTCGACAACAGATGAGCCGATCGACCCAGCGCTTCGATTCGCAGCGCTACCAGTTCGACCTCGCGGCCGCGTCGAGCGTATCCAAATCGTTTTTCATGTTCAATATGAAACGCTTCAGCCACCTGCGCACGATCCGACCAAGGGACGGTCAGCGTCGCATCCGTACCGCGATAGCGCAGTTCGCACCAGACGAGCGATTCCATTTTCTCCACCGCAATACCAAGCTCGATCAATTGCCCAGTCAAAATAAGAACCTGCTTCTCAGCTTGATCCTTGCAAGCCGACCAATCGCATCGATCCAGCAACTGATAGACTGGCAAAGCCGCATCGCGTCGCAAGTTTGCCAACCCCATGCCAAGCGCGCTCAGCAACCCCGCTTCCGCCGAATCGATCACTTGCGACATGCCGAGCAACTCGGCGATCTCACATAGGTGCTGACCCGCCGCTCCGCCAAAGCCAACTAAGGTTGCGCCTCTTGGATCAACACCTTGCGCAGTCGATACAGTTCGCACCGCGGCTGACATCTGTTCATTTGCCAGCCGCCGAAAACCGTCGGCAAGTTGCTCGCGAGAGTCAATCGGCAGCACATTGTGCATCACTGCTAACAACGCTTCCAGCCGCACCACAATCGCAGCTTCGTCGAGCGGAAATGGAAACTGCTCTGCTGGCAATCGACCGAGAAACACATTCAAATCAGTGATCGTTAGTGGTCCGCCCCGGCCATAGCAGGCTGGCCCTGGGGAAGCTCCCGCACTCTGCGGGCCGACACGCAGCGCCACACCATCGAACCAACAGATCGAACCTCCGCCGCTCGCCACGGTTTCAATCGGCAACGTCGGAGTCAGAATTCGCACGCCCGCTTTCAACGATTCATACTGCAATTGATGATCCGATCCGATGCGACTGACATCCGTGCTTGTGCCTCCCATATCGAGCCCAATCAATTGCACGATATTTAGAGACTTGCTCAAGCCTTGTAACGCGACTACGCCACCGGCGGGGCCCGACAGAATACAATCCTTGCCTGAGTACGATTGCCAATCGGTCAGTCCGCCTGCGCTCGTCATTACCTGTAACTGCACCTGATTTCCACCGAATTGTTCAACGAGTCGACCGAGATAGCTGCGAATTATCGGACTCAGATAAGCATCTACAACGGTAGTTTGTGCGCGTGCAACCCATTCGATCAGGGGAGCAGCCTGGCTGGATCGACTGATGTACTCAAAGCCGGTCTCCTTGGCGAGTTGCTCTAGCTGCAATTCATGATCCGAATTGAGATAGCCGTGCATCAAACAAATTGCCAGCGAGTTGCAACCCGCAGCGCGGGTTTTCGCCAATTGCTCGCGTGCATGCCCGACATTCAGCGTCCGCAATACCTGCCCCTTGGCATCCATTCGCTCGTGAATACCTACGATCGTATGAGCCAATTGTGGCAGTTTGCGAATGCCTAGCTCAAACAAATTCGGCCGTGTCTGATCGCCAATCACCAGCAGATCTTCAAACGGCGCCGTGATCGCCAAGGCTGCCTGCGCCCCGCGCCGCGTTAACAACGCATTTGTTCCTCGCGTCGTTCCGAGCCTTACGTGCAGCGGCGGCAAGGACTGAGTCAGGGCACATCCCAGCAACCTTCTCACCGCCAGCACCGGCGACTCAAGACCTGCGTCGATTTCAAATCGACACTTCGTATCAACCAGCGTCGCAACCTCTTCATCGCATTCCAGCACGCCATTGGCAAAGCCCAACACACGCCGCCGTGCCACCTCGCGTCCAGCATCATCCATCGCCCGCAGATAAGCCCCAGCCCAGAATCCTACCGAATCCCCAGCCAACTCCGGCGACCGAATGGAATGCGAGTTTAATACTTCGCCACAAGAAATCGGCAGCAAACCACTGCTCAACAGCTTGCATCGCTTAGGCCTCTCGTGCGCCCGCTCCTGTGTCGAAACAAAGCAATCTGTAAATGTTCCACCTACGTCAATCCAAGCTTGATACACAAATTCCCTCGGTATTCAAATTGTCGCGCGAACTTAAGTAAGGCATGGCTACAGATGGTCGTTCGATTCAACCACTTCCAATCGCGGTGGCTCTAAATTCTAACAAACTCAACTATCCGCCTCGGAGATGCGGACCACGTGTTTGGTAAATTTCACCCGCCGATGGTCGTTAGCATGCGTCGCGTTATTGCCGAGCCGACTTGACATGAGTTGTAGGTATTAGAATTCGAGTGTTTCTAATTGACTGATGTTGTCAATCGATGCCAAAGTAGTTTAAACTGGCGTTGATGTCTGAGGCACCTGACTTTAGGACAAGTAGCGATTTGAGTGGCATTTTCATGAACGCACCCAAACCACTCCGATTCACACGCGCTGACTATCATCGCATTGGAGAGGCAGGTGTGCTGCCACCAGCTGCGCGCGTGGAACTCATCTTTGGCGAGATCATCCAAATGTCCCCAAAAGGCGTGGCGCACGAAGCTTGCCTGCGCACTTTGCTTAGGCAACTGTTTTCGCTCGTGGATCAAAATTACACGATCGGGTGCCAATCACCGATTACAATCGGTGATTCATCTGAGCCTGAGCCGGATGTCTCGATCGCCTTTGGCTCAGAATCAACCTTCGAGAGCAGACATCCGGTTGGCCACGAAGTCTTGCTCGCAATTGAAATTGCGGATTCCACCTTGTACTTTGACAAAACGACCAAAGCTGCTCTGTACGCCGAAGCCCAAATTGCAAACTATTGGATCTTCAATCTCATTAATCACTGCGTTGAATCGCGCCGTCAGCCTGAGCGCAAAGTCGATGGTAGTTGGCATTATGCGAAAGCACAGATCTACTCAGCCATCGATCAACTCCCGTTGCCACTAAGCCACTCGAAATCCACATTGGAAGTAGTGCTCGACTTAAGCAAAATTTCGTTATAGTCGGACGGTCAATTTAAGTAATCCGTGTTCTCAGTGAAATCCGTCGTTAATTATCTCCGCCGAGCTCCCAGACGCTGTGATAGGCGTTTTGGGATTCGAAGTAGTCGAGCATGTCGCGATAGAAAGCGTTGTTAGCAAGAGTGGCGCTGTCGCCGATGATGCGGAGGGCGCGCTTGGCGCGGGTAAGAGCGACGTTGGTGCGGCGAGTATCGGCGAGGAAGCCGATTTCACCTTCAGGGTTGCTGCGAACGAGCGTTAAGATGATGGCTTCCTTTTCGCGGCCCTGAAATCCGTCGACGGTATCGATCTCGATGGCGGACAATTGCATACGATTGCGGATCAATCGCACTTGCGCGGCATAGGGCGCGATCACGGCGATTTGATCAGGCCTGAGGCCGCTATCGAGAAACTTGCGAACTTGTGTGACGACCCAGTTGGCTTCTTTTGGATTGCGTTTGCTGAGTCCGTCGGGTTCGAGTTCTTCGTCCCAGCCGGCACCCGCAGTGTCCCAAAATTCGATGATCGGCGATGTAATATCGTCTTCGATCACACCTGACAAATCAGGCAACCAATGTTCACGCACCGAAGCGTCTGCAATCAATTCGCCAGAGTAAAACTGCTGGCTCGAAAAATCCATGATGTCTTCGTGCATGCGATATTGAACAGTCAATCGACGATAGATCGGCGCGCCGTAGTCATTTACAAGTCGTTCCATCAAACTGCAACCGAGCCCGTCGCGAGCGGCTTCGGCAGAAACGACTGTGGGTGGTAGTTGGCAATGATCGCCTGCGAGGATCAAGCGATCCGCTCGCAAGACGGCTGGCCACATGGCGGGCTCGGTACACTGACAGGCTTCGTCCATTACGACCAAATCGAAGGTGCGATCACCGAGCAGCTCTTCATCGAGCGTCGTGGTGGTGCAAATCACGTCAGCTGAATCGAGCACATATTTAATGGCGTTCTTTTCCATCATCCGAGCTTGTTGACGCAGCCGTCCGACCTCAGCATACAATTCGCCGCGCAATCGATTCGCTTCTCGGCTACGTGACTCCTTGGCGGCGTAGCGTAGCAGTTGGTCGATTTCTTTTTTGATATCTCGGACGACGTCCATATTGGAATCGGAGTCAACCAGTTCATCGAGCGTGTGGCCTCGCAAGGCTTCGAACACGCGCGCTGGATGACCAACTCGAATCACCGAAGGCATACTGGCGGCAAGCCGCTCGAGCAAATTATCTACTCCGGTGTTGCTGGGCGCACATGCCAGTACTTTCAGTCCTTGGCGAACCGCCTGCAAAACAATTTCTGCCAGTGTTGTTGTTTTTCCGGTCCCTGGTGGCCCATGCAAGATCGCGATATCGCGCGCTGACAGCGCGAAACGCACTGCATCTTGCTGGGGTGGATTCAGCTCAGCGAAAAATTCTACTGGTTTCAGTGCATCAAAGCGTGGTTCGCGCAGTCCGAGCAGATTATCTCGCAGGCGTGCCGCTGAGCCACCGAGTTGCTTGGCGCTGTACATCGCGGCTAGTTGTCGTTGGCGCGTGCGCTCGTCGGGAGAAAGGTCCAGCCGCAAGCGACTCGCCTCAGGCCAGTTATCGACCGCCACTTGAATCGCGGAACTTGTCCGGCGACTGATCACGCCTGAAATGCCCTTATCGCCGCGATCTTCATCGTCGGAGAGGGTCACTGGCGAGCCAACTTTCAAACGATTCATCGGCAGCATCGCGCTGGCTGGCTTTGCTAAGTCGAGCAACAGCCGACCGGCCAGCCCCGTGCGATGATCGATCATCCACAAGTTGACCAGCGTCTCGCCCGAGCGCTCCGCATCGCCGCTACGTTGCAACGACCGCCGCACGGCCAAGCGTTCGCGCTCCGCTACAGCCTCAAGTGCCAACCAATGTTCCAAGCGTTTAAAGTAATCGCTCGGCGAGTCCCACTGCATGCGTAAATCCGTTCGGTGTTCTATTAAGTTTAGCGTGTCACGACGCTCCGCCATCGTGATGGTCCGCTCAGTGGTTGCGTTCGATGTCGATAATTTTGGAAATCCGGCGTTCGTGCCGACCGGCTTCAAACTCCGTTGTCAACCAAATGCTTACCAAGTCGTCGATCGGTCGGTTGCCGATCAAGTCACCGGGCAGGCACAGAACGTTGACGTCGTTATGGCGACGGCACATCTCAGCCATCACTTCGTCATAGCAATTCGCTGCACGCACTCCATGGAACTTGTTGGCCGAGATGGTCATTCCCATGCCGGTCCCGCAAATTAGGATTCCGCGATCCACTTCGGATGTGATCAATTTCTCGCAAACAAGTTTTGCATAGTCCGGATAATCAACGCTTTGATCACCATACGCACCGACGTCCAAGACCTGATGACCAGCCGCTTCTAGGTTGGCCACCAGCTTGGCTTTAATATGGATGCCGCGATGGTCGCTTCCGATGGCAATTCGCATAGGTAAAGTAGCAGTGAAATCGAAAATTGTTTTGGAGTGTTTGCAGACACAGCCCATAATAGCTGGTCCGTCGAGTTGACCCTAAGAGGATAGCTTAGCTTAATTGCCACACAGGGAACCATTCTTCTTCGATTTGGTCGACCCAACCGCGAAGATACTGCTCAATTTGAACCGCACAAGCGGCATAAACGGACTCGGTTCCACCAAATGGGTCCGATACGTCACCGTTGTTGTTGCTTAACAAATGCGTCTTGCTAGCCAGCTCAGGCCAGCGTTGCACGATCGCATTTCGGTGCGATTTCGTCATGGTCAGCACCAAATCGGCCTGTGCAATCAATCGATCCGAGACCGCGCGACTCTGATGATGCACAAGACTCAGACCCCGCTGCTGCATCACGGCAATCGCTTCGGCTGAAGCCGGCCCGCCAGGAAAAGCACTCAACCCAGCCGAAACAGCCACAGCCGGAGCAGGCTGGCCTTCAGCATATTGACGGACAAAGCGCTCTGACAACAAGCGTCGCAAAATCGCTTCAGCCATCGGGCTGCGGCAGGTGTTACCAGTGCACACGAGCAACACCGTCAGCTGGCCCAAGCGCGTCAAAGCGCTTTGATCGAGCACTCCTAGACTTGTAACTCGGCAACGATTTTCTTCGATGCGCAGCCCAGTTGCAAAGCCGCCAAAGTGAGTTGGTCCGTCGTCAATAATGATCGCTAAGTCTTTGCCGGCCAACACCTCGACTTGTTGGCGCGTGCAAGCTGCATTGCC
>JAYVHC010000586.1:0-3158 GCA_043771575.1 Planctomycetia bacterium | reverse complement strand
GCGACGCGGGAACCCGCGACTTATGCTGACAACATATATCAAGCTGCCGATCGCATTAGGCTTAATCTCCTGCGGAAAAAGATCAAATAACCACAACATGTTTGGAATAAGCGGCAGGTGCTTGCGTCGCCGCTGGCTACCGGTTAAACGAAATGCAACAGCCATTGCATCTTCAATTGGGCTCGTGGTCATCAGCGACCCTCAATTAGCCCATTAAACCCCTTAGCCAATCGCATGCCATAACAACCAACTGCGTGGAAACTATTTTCCGGATTCCGTAGTGTTCGATTCAGTAACTAGGTTTTTCTAGGTTTTTCGAATGTAAACGTCGTAAAAAAATTAATTTGTTACTACTGGCGCGCTGAGTTTTTCTATTCCGAAGCCGCCATGCGTGAGAATGATAGCTGTAGCTGCCAAGCTCGCACGTAGAGTCGGTGCAAACACACGTAAGCTTGTATTGTCGTAAGTACATTGCGCCTGGTGTTCAGACATTAGCGCGTGAAGCAATGGTGAGAGTTTGTCGACATTGGCTGTGCTTCCGCTGACAACGACCAGCCAGCATGGGTTATCCGTGCTTTCAATTGTGACCCCGTAGAAGTTCTCCCAAAGTCGATCACATTGCTTTGCGAACCACTCTTCAATTACCAGTAAACAGTCTGCTGCCTCTAAAGACATGTAACAAATTACTCCATATTATAGAAACAAGCACAAGTCTAGCGTGGCGGACGCTCAATCGTCCGTCGCGTTGCGTTAGCGGACCCTATCGAATCGGGCGCAACGTCGATTGGGCTGGTTTGGCTTGTGTAGAAACCAATTTTGCTTGAGCCAGCAAACTATCAACGATGGGCTTTACGGTTTGGGAAGGCAAGGCGTAGGAGGAGACACGGCCCGCGCGCGCAATATTAATACCGACAACTTTTCCGTCCAAGTTTACGAGCGGGCCTCCACAATCCTGCGGCTCGAGCACCGTGTCATGGGAGAACACTTTGCTAAAACCAGTCGATCTTGCACTGACGCGACCATTGACTTCCATTTCGGTTTTATCAAGTAATTCATCGGTCAAGTCCATTAATCGAGCTTCTACTTCGAAGCGCTTCTCACCGCGATCCACACCAATGCGTATGAACTCACCGGCGCTACCGCTCGTCGAGATAGCTCGTATAACCTCTTCGCTCGAATGCAGCGATTGACCGTTTACCGAGTACAAGTAGTCTCCCCTTCGAATTCCGGCTTCCTCTGCACCGCTGCCTAACAGCACCATCGCGACCTCGCCTCCCTCACCTTTTGTTGGTCGCAACTCAACTCCCAGCCGAGGACGTTTCGCTTCAATGCTCTGAATACCCGCACTAACTACGCCTACCGCGATCGGCCTGGCCCTCAAATCCGTGGTCGCAAGCCACTTACCGCGTTCCGGTGTCTGGTTATCCCATGTAATCGCGGTCAGTTGTGTTTCTGGCACATGGAGGAGCGCAAGGTCATGCTCTTGTACTTTGCTGATCACTGAAACGATCGATTCTCGTCCATCAAACATTCGACAAGTCAGTTCACCGCTGATAGGCAATTGGCTGGCTTTGGTTACGATCCAGCCATCGCTATCAACAATAGCACCCAGCGCAATTTGTTCGCCACTATGCATCAGCCTCACGGTACTCTTCCAACTGTCGCCGAGCGCTTCATCGAAGGCTCGCAACATGTAAAGACTTGATCGCTGATTTCCGCGTTTCACCTGCGAGGAGGAAGACTCCAGTTTAAATGAACGGCGACTTGGCTCTTGCACCAAACGCGTGCCAGCGCTGGCGAAATCCAAAGCCTGTTGGGTCTTGCCAGACAGATGTAATTCACAAAAACGATTTTCAACTCGACTTGAAAAAGAAGTTGCGAGGAGTCCCACGGAAAGTACAAAAAGGCAAATAAAGCGAGTAGTCACAGCAATACAAACTTTCTAACGAAGTATTCGTTGGCTGGCTTGTTCTAGACTCCATTCTAATCCAGCTCTGTACGGTTGCAGTACTCGCCGCAACCATCTTGTCGCAGCAATTTCCTTCTCTTAACTCATTTTAACTCATTGGACAGGCTGGAGCCTATGCCACCACTAATCACCTTCGACGCCCACTACTAAGGGAAACCGGAGCGACGTCCCATCACGAACAATTTCAATAAAAACCGTGTCGCCGGGCAGAGTCTGCTCGACGGCCGCCTGCAATTCTGCAAAAGTTTCAACTCGGACTCCATCGAAACTTCGAATGCGATCGCCAACGACTAGGCCGGCTACTTCTGCTGGACTATCAGGAATTACTTTCCCAACAACGGATTCCAGCGAATCAGGGAGTCCTCGCACTCCGATCAGCGGCCTGAACCCTGGCAGTACTCCCCAAGCCTTGCTGCTTGCCAATTGCTGCCAACTTGTTTCGTAAACTTCGATCGGAACGTGCATATTGTCCTCCATATCCGTTCCAATGCGAGAATGGATGCCGATCAGTTTGCCTTCCAAAGTAAACAGCGGTCCGCCACTATCGCCACCAATTAACGTGCAATCGGTGAACAAAGTATTAGCTGGCTTTCCTTTGATCGAAAGAATGCGTCCTACTCGAATCACACTGCCACGTTTGGGTTGCCAACCGCCAGGGTGACCAGCCGCGATACACCACTGACCTTCCTTCAAGCTTTCACTTTTGCCGAGCGTCGCGTGCGGCCAGGGAACGCTACGAGCGCTCTTAATCTTGATTAGTCCAGCATCGTTATTGCGATCCATCCCGAGAGTGATCGCTTCGACACGAGTGCCATCGCTGAACCGCACCCAAGCTTGCCTGCCTGGTTTGCCTGCTACGTGGGCGGCTGTCAATATGTACCCATCGCCCGAGATTACGGCTCCGCTACCCTGTGCAGAACCTTGCTGCACGTTGACCGTAACTTGATCGATGACAGCCGCAACTTTCGATTGTTGCTCATCCATCGCACGCAGTTCAGCCAAACTCTTGGGTTCGCTTCCTCGAAAAACCTGCTTCAGCCGCGAGTCGAGGGCGATATAGGTCGCTCCCATAACGCTAGCAGAATTCGAACTAATAACCGGCTTGGCAGCCGTTCGAGGCTCCGCAATTGCCGCTTGAGCGGGTACAGGCGGCTGTTCAGGAATAGCTTTTTCAAAAGGGGCCGTTGCC
>JAYVHC010000585.1:0-2103 GCA_043771575.1 Planctomycetia bacterium | reverse complement strand
GCGCTGTCGCCCGCGCCGCAGTGCCGCGCAAAAAAATCGCGTTTCTGGGTACCGACGTATTCCAGCACTCGCATTCACAGCATTTTCTTGATCGGCTGGCGATGGGTTATGCGATGGGCGGCAAGTGGCATGAGCCGCGTGTGGAATTAGCCTCGGTGTATGTCGCTCAGTTCAACGACCACGACATCGGCAAGCAACGCATCGAACGCTACCGTCTGAAGCAATTCTCGAGCGTTGAGGAAGCGTTGACGTTGGGCGGTTCCAAATTGGCGGTCGATGGCGTGGTGATTATCGGCGAGCATGGTCAGTATCCGAAAAACGATCTTGGCCAGACAGTGTATCCAAGATACGAGTGGTTCAAGAAAGTTGTCAAAGTCTTCGAAGCTAGCGGACGTGCGGTGCCGGTTTTTAATGACAAGCATTTGTCGACGGATTGGGCGGAGTGTACCGAGATGGTGGCTGACTCGAAACGACTCAGGTTTCCTTTCTATGCTGGCTCATCGCTACCGGTGACCTGGCGACTGCCTTGCTATGAAATGCCGTTGAACACTCCGCTGAAAGAGAGTGTTTGCGTGGCCTACGGTGGCGTCGATAGTTATGACTTCCACGCATACGAAACGGCGCAATGCATGTCCGAGCGGCGGCTTGGTGGCGAAGTGGGTATACGCAGTTTGCAAGCTGCCAAGGGTGAAAAACTGTGGTCGCTGCTCGACGATCCGGCTCGCTCGACGACGCGCGAGCTCTTTGTTTCCGCACTTAGTCGCAGTCACAATTTACCTGTCGATACCGGTTACCCTACTGCACCAGTAACCTTTGAATGGGCCAAGAAAACGCTGCCTGATACGATTGGATTTTTGATTGAACATCGCGATGGCTTTCGTACGGGCGCATTTCTCACCTCGATTCGCGATTTCAACTATGCTGGCTTGCGAGCGGATACAGGCGAGATTATCGGTTGCCAGATGTACTTGCCCATGCCAGGCAGCAGTGCGACAACCGCTGACTTTTTTTCGCCGCTGATTCGTCATGTTGAAGATATGATTATCTCCGGTTCAACTATCTATCCTATTGAACGGTCTCTCTTAACCTCCGGAATGGTGATCGCCGGCGTGCAATCACTGGCGGCTGGAAAAAGGATCGAGACGCCTGAGATGTCTATCGTATACAAAGCGCCTGAAGCATCGATGTTCTTTCGAGTCTGAGAGTTATTCATCCGTAAAGAGGTTTATGATGCCAACTGAAACAGCAATTCGAGCTTCGCTGCGAATTTCCCGCCGCGCGTTCTCTGTCATAGGCACAGCCGCATTGGCTGCCGGCCTAGGGCAGGCTTCGCCAGCGGCGAAACCCGAAGACAACTGGATCGATGCCCATGTGCACGTGTGGACTCCGAATACGGCGAAGTATCCGCTTGCCGCCAAATACAAAGTTGCTGACATGCAACCGCCGAGTTTTACGCCAGAAGAACTGTTCGCGCATTGCAAGCCGGTTGGCGTGAAACGCGTGGTGTTGATCCAGATGAGTTTCTATCAGTTCGACAACCGTTACATGTTGGACATGATGACCGCCCATCCCGGGGTGTTCTCGGGTGTCGGGATCGTTGACCATCTGGCAAGCGACGTGGCCGCCAAGGTGCGTGACCTTAGAAGAGCCGGCGTGCGAGGACTTCGTATTTATTCGGAAAGTGTGGTTAAGGCGGGTAAGGAAATGGAAAGCCTGTGGAAGATTGCGGCAGATGAGAACATTGCAATCTGTACACTGATCAACCCAGCGGACATTGCAGCCGTGGATAAGCTGTGCGAGAAATTTCCATCCACGAATGTGGTTATCGATCACTTTGCAAGGATCGGCGTAAGCGGTTCCGTGGAGCCCGAGCCGCTGGCTGCACTTTGTCGACTAGCGAGATTTCAGAAGGTGCATGTAAAAACGTCCGCGTTTTATGCGCTTGGTAAAAAGGCGGCTCCTTACGATGACCTCGGGCCGATGATTCGTCAAGTTCGCGATGCCTTCGGTGCGGATCGGCTGATGTGGGCCAGCGATTGTCCCTATCAAGTTCAAGGCGCGCATGCTTACGAGCCAGCGCTTGCCCTGATACGTGACCGACTC
>JAYVHC010000584.1:0-2445 GCA_043771575.1 Planctomycetia bacterium | reverse complement strand
GCCAAAAACCGCTGACGCACACGCTCTTCGAATGCCGCGAACTGACCAAGGCAGCGAAGGCGGCTAAGGTAATGACTTCGATGGGCAATCAAGGGCACGCCACCGAAGGTGCTCGCTTGACGAATGAATGGATCCAAGCGGGTATCATCGGTGAAGTGCGTGAAGTTCACGTCTGGTCTGACCGCGCCGGCAAACTTTGGAAGCAAGGAATTGGTCGCCCAGCGGATACTCCGCCAATACCTAAAACGCTCAATTGGAATTTGTGGCTCGGCCCAATTCGAGAACGTCCCTACAACCCAGCGTACGCGCCGTTTGGCTGGCGCGGTTGGTGGGACTTCGGTACCGGCGCGCTGGGTGATATGGGTTGCCACATCATCGATCATCCAGTTTGGGCTCTGAAGCTCGGTTCGCCCACTTCGGTCGAAGCCACGACCACGCACGATGGAACTCTGAATGAAAAGAACGAGTTGAATTCCGAGTCGTTCCCCAAAGCCGCGATAGTCACTTATCAATTTCCTGCTCGCGACGGTGGAAAACTGCCTCCGGTCACGATGACTTGGTACGACGGAGGATTGATGCCGCCGACACCCCATGAAATGTCCGGTGACCAACGACTTCCGGACAACGGAGTATTGTATGTGGGCAGCAAAGGAAAAATGTTTCACAGTTCGCACGGCGGAATGCCTCAGTTGTTGCCCAGCGAGCTGTTAGAACCGGCCAAGGAGATTGCTCCGACAATGGAGCGTTCACCCGGTCATTACGAAGAGTTTTTTCAAGCCTGCAAAACCGGAAAATTACCGGCGGCAAGTTTCGATTATTCGGGCCCAATGACTGAAACAGTACTGCTCGGAGTGCTTGCATTGCGTGCTCCCGGTCGACGCTTGCTTTGGAACGCTACAGATTTAAAAGTTAGCAACGTTCCCGATGTCAATCAGTTCATTCACACCGAATATCGTCAAGGCTGGTCACTATGAAATGGCAACACGAACTGCGAATCATTGCGCTCCTCGCGACCATGTCTATGGGCTGTGCCATCGTTGCAGGCGCTGACAATGAACTCACGCCCGCCGAGAAAGAGGCTGGGTGGATTTTACTGTTCGACGGTCGATCGACCGACGACTGGCTCGATTCAAAGGAGCAACCCGTCGCGGCGACTCATCTGCAGAATGGCACCTTGAATCCGCATCCATGCAACTACATGCTGATTCACAAAGATGTTTATAGCGATTTCAAACTCTCGCTCGAATTCAAGCTCAGTCCGAAGTGCAATAGTGGCGTCTTTATCCGCACTTTCCCGCTCAAGCCGCGCGAAGGCAAAGATGTGGGTTTCAATGGAATCGAAGTTGCAATCGACGATACGACCACCAATGGATTGCATGATACCGGCGCTCTCTACGACCTTGTTTCGCCGTCCAAAAATGCGATGAAGCCAGCAGGACAGTGGAATCACATGCAGATCACCTGCGACAAGAACTTGATCACGGTAGAGGTCAACAGCGCTCTAGTTACCCGCATGGACCTTGACCAATGGACAGTTCACAACAAACGCCCTGATGGAACGGATCACAAATTTGATGTGGCTTACAAAGATCACCCTCGACGCGGTTACATTGGACTCCAAGACCACGGCAGCGATGTTTGGTATCGCAACGTCAAACTATTGAAGCTGAAGTAGAGTCCTGCGTGGCCGTGCTGTATTGTTATCGTTAACCCTCGCGCGGGTCGGACGTATCAGCGGCCAGCGAGGATTCTGCAAGCCTGCCCGCTCGGTTCGCATTACTCGCGACTCTCCCCCGGGCAAAGCTGGAAAATAGCTACTGCACAGGTAATTAAAAACTGTCACTTTGATCGGATGCAAAAATCCACCATGAAGATTCTACTACGCTCATTTTCACGATCCGTACAGCTGTTTATTGTTTTACTTTTAGAGTGCATTTTGGTTAACTCACTGCCTGCCAAGGAAGTGATTGCAGCCAAACCGAACGTGATCATTATCTTTATCGATGATCTCGGATATGCAGATATCGGGCCCTTCGGGGCGACGAAACAGCAGACGCCGCACCTGGATCGGATGGCAAGCGAAGGAATGAAACTCACCTCTTTTTATGCGGCACCAGTTTGTTCGGTGTCGAGAGCGCAATTGCTAACGGGCTGCTACGGAGTAAGAGTGTCGGTCCCCGGTGTGTTTGGTCCCGCTTCAAAAAACGGTTTGCACCCGAACGAATTCACGATCGCAGAACGACTGAAGGAACAAGGCTACGCGACGATGTGCATCGGCAAATGGCATGTGGGCGATCAACCCGAGTTTCTACCGACGAAACAAGGATTTGATCGTTACTTTGGGATTCCCTACTCCAACGACATGCAACGCGTAGCCACGACGAGTGGCAAGAAGGTTGTCCCTTTGTTGCGCGATAACCAAGTAATCGAACTGCTTACGGAGGA
>JAYVHC010000583.1:0-7670 GCA_043771575.1 Planctomycetia bacterium | reverse complement strand
AGCGTTCGCTGCACTTATTGCCAAAATCGTTGAATTAAGTGCCAAAACGTGAAGATTTCCGGTTCGAGTGCCAACCGCCATAGTGCTGAATTCAGAGTTCAAGGAAAGTTATGCTAACGACATCGGCGATAGCCGTAACTTTGACCATTAACTGGATACGAGTTTCGATTGACCGAATATGCCGGATGGTAGCCACCATATCCGCTCCGATAACCGCCACCATATCCGCCGTAATAGCTTGAGCGGACACCAATCGATGGACCGTAACCGTAACCCCCGAACCCACTCCGATAACCCATCGATGGTCCCACACCGAATCCGATGCTTGGGCCATACATGCCGGGGCCACAAAGTCGTCGTTTAACTAACTCTGGCGAGCCTACAGAGCAGCGATTTTCGAACAAATAAAGCATGCATAAAGTGTGCCACTCTAGATTTTCACAGTTGAATCGAAAATGCCAAAGGAGATTTGTTGTTTAGTGTCCAACGTTCTACTTCCAGCGGCTCTTGCCAGAACCGATATCCGCTTGTCCGATGATCCAAGACTTTAGTCCGATGGAACTAATAATCTCAGTGACGGTATTGGCGTAAAACGGGCTAACGATCAGCGCCAGCCCAATGCCCATGTTGAACACATGAGTCATCTCGTCTGCTGGAATCTGGCCGAGCTTTTGCAGCCAAGTGAACACCGGTGGCACTTCCCACGAGTCGCGATCGAAAACCAGATCGACGCCGGGCGGCAAAATACGCTCGGTATTCTCAAGCAATCCGCCACCAGTGATGTGACCGATACCATGCACGACGTTCTTCTTGGTGTAATGACCAAGTATCTTCCTAAGCAGCCGTGTATAAATCAAGGTTGGGCGCATCAGCGCGTCGCCAACGGTTTCCCCCAATTCATCAATATGATCGTTCACTGCCAGGCCTGCATGTTCAAACACGGCTTTGCGAACGAGACTGAATCCGTTGGAATGGAATCCCGATGACTGCACGCCGATGATCACATCGTCTGGCGCAATCTGTTTGCCGCTGATCAGATGTTTCTTCTCGACCACACCGACGCAAAAGCCCGCCAAGTCGTAATCGCCGCGCTGATACAGGTCCGGCATAATGGCTGTCTCACCGCCCAGCAGCGCGCAGTCGGCCTGCACACAACCTTGACTGATGCCGTCGACGATTTGCTCGAGCAGCGGCGGGTTATCATGACTCATCGCCACGTAATCCAAGAAGAACAGCGGTTCGGCTCCACAGCACAGCACATCATTTACACACATCGCCACCAGATCGATACCGACCGTATTGTGCCGCTCAAGTTTCTGCGCGACCTTCAGTTTCGTGCCAACGCCATCGGTGCCCGATACCAAAACCGGTTGATCATACTTGCGCGCGAACAGCGGACCGGAAAAATCGAGTTGAAACAAACCCGCGAAACCGCCATCGTTGCGGACCACGCGTGGGCTGAACGTACGATGCATGAGCCGCGGCAGTCGCTGCATGGCTTGCTCGTACAACTCAAGATCAACTCCGCTATCCTTGTAAGTAATTGAGCTCATTCGGTCGCTTTTAGGGTTAGTGTAGAGCAATTGTCCCAATTGCTCCGCGAACGATTGGGGACAATCGTTCTACATAAAACAATCACTAAGTTTTAATGAAAATCTCGACTTTTGACGACTAGGCCGCCGACTTGCGTCGAAAGATCCTCAATACGACCAGCCAACACATGCACGATTCCCTCGCGGTTTTCCAGTACACCATGCACCAACCAGGCGTTGCTGCGTCTGACCGTCTTGTAAAACTTCTCCCAGATTTCAGGCTTTAGCACCAAATTCATCGATCCACTCTCATCCTCGAGCGTCACGAAGGTGATCCCTTTTGCGGTACTCGGCCGCTGTCGAAGCAACACCAAACCGGCCACTCGGACGAATCGCCCATCCGTCAAATTTTTCAGCTCAATCGCCGAAGTCACGCGCAGCCGATCCAGTTGATCGCGCACAAATGAAACCGGATGAGCCCTCAAAGACAACCCTGTCGTTTCGTAATCGGCATATACTTCTTCGATCGGCTGCATCGGTTGCAAAGTCTCCGGCAATGGATCGTCTTTATCTGCGCCGGTCGCTTCAAACAGCGACATATCTTTGGCCATGCGATCCTGTGCGAGCGCTTGCCAGAAGGCCGCGCGGCGATCGCCAGCCAGCGAACCGAGCGCCCCAGCATCCGCCAACCGCGTAATCGCAGCTTGCCCTAACCGCGTCCGCCGACTGAAATCCGCCAGGTCGCAAAACGCTCCGCCCACCCCCCGCGCCGCAACCACAGCTTGCCCCATGGCTTCCGCCAATCCACGGATCATCCGCAATCCCAATCGCAACTGCAACTCCGGTCGTTCCAGCGGCTTGAGCAGTGCGTGACCTACAATCGGCTCGAGCGTGCAATCCCAATCGCTGTGATTCACATCCACGCCCGCCACGAGAACACCGTGCTCTTTCGCATCGCTCACCAACTGAGCCGGGGCGTAAAAACCCATTGGTTGACTATTGATTATCGACGCGCAAAAGACCGCCGGAAAGTGATGCTTGAGCCAACACGACACATACACCAACAGAGCGAAACTAGCCGCATGTGATTCAGGAAAACCATATTCACCAAAGCCGCGAATCTGCGAAAATACTCGCTCGGCAAATTCGCTGGTTAGTCCCCGCTGGAGCATCCCGTCGATCAATTTCTTCTGGAACTTATCGATCACACCAGGTCGTTTGAATGCAGCCATGGCGCGCCGCAGTTGATCCGCTTCACCCGGCGTAAAACCAGCCGCAACGACCGCCAACTTCATTGCTTGTTCTTGAAAGATCGGCACGCCCATGGTCTTCGCCAGCACATCGCGAATCTCTTGTGTCGGATACTCAGGTTGAATCCCGCTCTTCCGAGCCTTCAAGTAAGGGTGAACCATTTGACCTTGAATGGGTCCCGGCCGCACGATCGCCACTTCGATTACCAAATCATAAAAGCATCTCGGCTTGAGCCGCGGCAGCATGCTCATCTGCGCGCGGCTTTCGATCTGAAATACACCCACCGTATCAGCGCGACAGATCATGTCATATACGTCGTTGTCTTGCTGTGGCACCGTCGCCAAAGACAACTTGCGGCGATAATGCCTGAACACCAAGTCGAACGCTCGATGAATCGCACTTAGCATTCCCAACGACAGGCAATCGACTTTCAAAATCCCCAACTCATCCAGGTCGTTCTTGTCCCACTGAATCACAGTGCGTCCATCCATCGACGCATTCTCAATCGGACATAATTCGCACAGCCAGCCTTGCGTCATTACCATTCCGCCGACGTGCTGTGAAAGATGCCTAGGAAACCCAATCAAATTTTGAACCAAATAGAGGAATCGCTGGCCAACGTCCGATTCGGGGTCGATGCCTGCCTCCTTGGCACGCTGGGTAAGCGTCCCCTCGGGCAAACGCGCATCTACCATTTTGCTAACTGCATCAATTCGATCGAGCGAAATACCGAGAGCCCTGCCGCAGTCACGAATCGCCGACTTGGTGCGATACCGAATCACCGTGGCCGTCATTCCCGCGCGATGCCGCCCATACTTCTCATAGATGTACTGTAGCACCTCTTCTCGCCGCTGATGCTCAAAATCAACATCGATATCCGGCGCTTCGCCCCGTTCGCGGCTGATGAAGCGCTCAAACAGCATATCCATTCGGCTCGGGTCCACCGACGTCACTCCCAAGCAATAGCAGACTGCGCTGTTGGCGGCAGAGCCGCGGCCCTGACAAAGAATGCCACGCTGCCGCGCGTAACGCACCAGGTCCCACACGGTCAAAAAGTATGCTTCGTATCTCAATTCTTCAATCAACGTTAGCTCATGCCGCAACATGTCGATCACTTTTTGCGGCACACCTTTGGGATAACGCTTCTTGGCTCCATTCCAAGTTTCACGTTTCAGAAACTCGATGGGAGTCTGTCCGTCCGGCGCAAGCTCAACCGGATAATCGTAACGCAACTCTTCCAGCCCAAATCGGCACCGCGCCGCGATTTCATGCGTCCGCTCAATCGCCGCCGGCTCCGCCGCATACAAGCGTTGGATTGTTTCCAGCGACCGCAAATGATGTTGCGAGTTGCTTAGACGCTGCGAACGCACTTGATCTATGGTCGATGCAAAGCGCGTGGCCAGCAAACAGTCGTGCAGCAACGCACGTTCCGAAACGTGATAGTACACATCGCCGCTCGCCACCAAGGGCACTTGAGATTTCGTGCTCAACTGCGACAAGCGAGCGAGTTTTGCGAGATCATCGACTCCGCGATGCAACTCTGCTAACAAGTAGCCCCGCTCGCCAAATATCTCGCGAAACGCCTGCAGCCAATTCAGCCAGCCCACATCCTCGCGCGCAGCAAACTCAGCCTCTGGGAATCCCAGTTTGGCGCGACCCAGTGCGTCACGACCCAGTGCGTCACGATCTATGACTCGTTCAGCTTGCTCCCACGGAAACGCATCGTCATCCGCGAAGTGCTGCATATCTGCAGGCGGCAGCTCGTCGATCACCGGCTGACGCAACAATAATCCCGCCAGCAGGCCGTCACTCAAATCTGCGATATCCTGCCAATGAATCTCACAGGCGCCTTTCTCGCGCCGCAAACGCCCACGGGAAAGCAATCGACAAAGCCGCCCGTATGCCGCTCGATCGCTCGGCCAAACCACTATTGGCGGACCATCGACCGGATGCAACTCGGCGCCCACAATCAACGGTAACTGAAATTCCTTGGCTGCCGCATGTCCTCGCACGATCCCCGCCAGCGAGTTGCGATCGGTAACCGCCAAGCCTGAATATCCCAACTCCTTCGCGCGCTCAAACAATTCATCGGCGTGTGAAGCCCCTTCGAGAAAAGAGAAGTTCGATTTGCAGTGAATTTCAACGTAACGCATAAAACCACGCTCGGTACCCGGAGTGCGGGCGTCTCGCCCGCTTGCGGCGCTTGGTGATTAACTAAACCGTTAACTCACCCAGCTTGAATGAACGTCGGGACGGTGCCCCGGTGCTCTGAATGGAAGGCGATCTGAATGGAAGGCGATCTGAATCTTGAATCCAAGCGCAGTTTTCGAGGGAATTAGCTATTAACTTCGTTAAACGGTTACCGAAAGTGCGGGCATTCGAGTATAGCGATTGTAAGCATGATAGCGGCGGAAGCAATGCTACCGCGCGATCGCGCCAAGAATGTCGTAACTGCTTGGGTACCGGGATTGCGATAAAGCTTGATGCCCGGCAGCGCGGTACACTTCTGGGGAGCTGAAATATGCGGAATGACTCCGCGTGGCTCCAAGAATCGCTCAGGAAACCGGTGCCCTATGCTCGATCAATTACAACTCGCCCAACTGGCGGCTCGCCAAGATGCCCATCAAATATCTGCGGATGCGATTACCGATAAAACAACCGCTCAAGTGGCTCGCGTCGAAGAACTGCTCGAGCAGGTGGCGGCAACCTACACTGCAGTGCGGCCCGAATTGACGATCGTAATCCCGGTTTACAACGAACCCGATACCGTGATCGAAATCGTGCAACGTGTGCATCGCTTGCCGATCACCAAACAGATTATTGTCGTCAACGATGGCAGCACCGACACCACGGGCGAGTCGTTAGACCAAGTAGCGCACTTGGACAACGTCGAGATCATCGAGCACAACATCAACCGAGGTAAGGGCGCTGCACTGCAAACCGGTTTTCAGCACGCCCGTGGCCAGTATGTGATTGTGCAAGACGCGGATCTTGAATACGATCCGATTGACATCTTGAAAGTGATCGAACCTCTGCGCAGTGGCGTAAGCGATGTTGTCTACGGATCACGTTATCTGGAGCGCGCTGCGCAGGATCCGTCGCGCGTGCATCGTTTCGGCAACTGGTTGCTGACCGCGTTTTCGAATCGTTTGACCGGTCTGCAACTGACCGATATGGAGACTTGCTATAAAGCCTTTCGTCGCGACGTGCTGGAGGGGATTCACATCGAGCAAACACGCTTCGGCTTTGAACCAGAAATCACCGCCAAGATTGCTCGCCAGCGTGTCCGCATTCAGGAAGTCGGCGTCAGTTACAATTGCCGTAGTTGGAAAGAGGGTAAGAAGATCGGTGTTAAGGATCTCTTCAACACGCTCTACTGCATCGTGCGATACAATTGCTAAGCCACGTGCTCAGATTGTTCGTTGAAGTCTTGCAAGTCTTCAACCAGCAATCTCAAGGCGCGGGCCAGCGTACTCAGCGGCAACGACGGGAGCGACTGGCCATGCAACGCGACTTGTTCGGTCGCTAAGGGCAGATGCACGAACCCAATCCTGCAACGCGGGGTGCGCAACTTCGCGGCGCGAAGTTGTATTTCGTGATGCGACAAATACATGATCGCGTTGCAAAGAAAAGTACCCGCGTGATATGAAATGACTGACGGAATGTGGTTAGCTCGCAGCAGAGCTGCCCAGCGACCAAGCGGCAAATTGCTCCGGTAAGCTACAGGGCCGCCGGGAACGACCTCATCCAGTTCCACGCCGCGCTCGTCCAAACATCCGGCGGCGTTCAGCGCGATGGCCTCCAGCTTAATACTGCTCGCACCGGGTAATTGCCCCAGGTGGAGCACCACGTCGAAATCACGTTGCAGATCATGCCTGAGTTTTTCCCGCAGCGCGGGCAAATCGACCGGGTAGCGGCGCGTAACGATCGAACCACCAGAGGGAAGATCTTTCAGTAACTCGACCAAGGCCAGCCAACTTGAATTGGTGGTCCAGTGGTCATACGGTTCAAAGGCAGTGAGTAACACCCGCACTTAATTCAACTTTCTATGTTCCAAAGCCCCGGGAGCCTCGATGCTTCGGATTTCAAGTTGACGTCATGTCGACAACCGACTTTACCCGTTCCGCGCACGAAGTGCAATCCGTGGAATTTCCTAGTTTTCCCTTCCGTAATCACCCGTTTTTAACAGAATAACCCAAAGAACCGGCAGCCTGAAGCGTTGGCACCGAAGCCACTTTCGAATTAGGATAGTCCTAGTTGCTGGCTCCCCGAAAAATGTAAACCGCTGAGTTAACGAAAATACGGAAGCTAATTGCCTAGTCGCCATCGATCGGCAACAATCGTGATCCTCACCATTTGCAACACTATGCCCAAACTCCCCCTCAACCCACCTCCTGAGAAAAATACATGATGAGCACTTGGATCGATAAAGTCGTCGTAGCCTTGGCTATTTCCGTTCAGTTCATGTTGACCCAACTCGCACCTGCTCAGGACCTTTTTCCTGACAAAGCGCTTGAAACCGCAGTTCGCAGAGAAGTTTTTGCCAAACGCAACAACGAAGAGGCACTGACCAAAGATGACGTCAAGAACATCTCTCAGGTCAAAGCGAAAAGCAAGGCTATCAAGAGCCTTGAAGGGATGCAGCACTGCGTGAGCGTGCAAGAGGTTGACTTTGAGAACAACGAAATCGTTGATCTCAAACCGCTGGCCGACTTAAAGCTCATTCAGTCGATTAACTTGGCTGGCAACAAGATTGAAACCATCGAACCTCTGGCTGCACTGTCGCGCATTCAATACCTGGAATTGTCACGCAATGCAGTGACGGACATCTATCCACTCTCGAATATGAGCAACATGCGTTCGCTCTATCTTTCTGAAAACAAGATC
>JAYVHC010000582.1:0-2497 GCA_043771575.1 Planctomycetia bacterium | reverse complement strand
ACCGGCGACGGAATCTGCTGACAAAGCTGCGAATGGTGACAAACCATCATCAGCGATCAGCAAAGCTCCGGCTGCGCCCGACGTGCCTATGATCGTCTTGTCAATTGTCGTCGCGGCGTTTTGCTGGGGATCTTATGGACCGATGCTTCATCAAGGTCAAGCTCGGATGGGTGGCAGCCGCTTGCGTCCTTTTACGTGCGTCGGTTTAGCTTACTTCTTTATTGCCGTCGCCGCGCCGCTAGCGGTGATTTATGGGCGCACGGCCGATATGGGCAGCTGGAGCGTGGGTGGACTGAGTTGGTCGATTATTGCTGGCGCCGCCGGTGCCATAGGTGCGTTGGGTGTCATCTTGGCATTTAACGCCGGTGGTAAACCTTATTACGTCATGCCGCTCGTTTTCGGCTTTGCTCCCGTGATTAACACCTGCATTTCGTTGACAGAGAACGGCACGTGGGGCTTGGCGACTCCGAAGTTCTGGATCAGCCTGGCGGTCGTCATTGCGGGCGCAATCACCGTGCTGTTGACGGCACCGAAACCCAAACACGCCAAACCCGCGACTTAACGAGTGCGCCTCAGTAAATGCTCAACGTTATTGAGATTACGCAGCTCGACGAATCGCATTCTTGTTGTCGCGCAGCAGGGCTTGCGGATGTAATGCGACGGCGGTTCGCTGATGTTCAGCGATGGGGCAACGTCGAAGTGCGACGCCGACCAAATGCCCACCGAAAGCTAACGATAACTTGAGCGCACGATCGATCTCAAGCTTTGCGCCTAGTTTTGGCATACAGTCGATTTGCCCAACCGTTTCCGGTGTCTCTAGGTGCATTGTTGGCGGTACATAACCATCGCGGAGCGCCATGGCAGTCAAGGCCAGTTCGATGCTTCCAGCAGCATTAATTAAGTGTCCCAGGACTGCTTTATTGCTACTAACCAACACCTTGTCGGCGCGATCTTTGAGCGCCGTGCGAATGGCTTGCAGCTCGCAGCGATCATTTTGCTCAGTACCTGTTCCGTGCGCGTTGATGTACTGCGGACCAAGGTAATCCCAACCGGCTTTGAAGACTAAGCGTTCAACGAGGGCTTCCATCGGTTCCGTGTCACCGTCGAGCCCGGTGACGTGGTGAGCCTGATTGAGCATCTGTGCTGCGGCCAATTCCGCGTAAATCCGAGCTCCTCGGGCGATCGCCGTTGAGCGTTTTTCCAGCACCATCATGGCGGCCCCTTCGCCGATCACAAATCCTTGGCGATGGACATCGAATGGCTTGCAAGCAGACGCTGGGTCATCGCTGTCTGCTAATACACCCATGCGGGCGAAGGCGGCGTAAACTAATTGTGTCACAGCATCACCTGCACCGCACAACGCGAAATCCGCTTGATCATCGCGAATCATTCGCGCCGCCACAATCGTACTGATCAATCCGCTTGCGCAGGCGGTGGTGTGACATAGACGCGGTCCATACAACTGAAACTGGTCGCCAATCAGATGGGATGGGGTCGAGGGTAAAAACTGCTCCCACCAACGATGTTTGTATTCGTCCAGCGGCTTGGAATCGCGTTCGCTCTCGGGCAGGAACAGGTAACCGATATCGCCGAACTGCGCCGACACGCTGCAGGCAAAACGCTCGCGATCCACGCTTCTCCAATCGATGGTCGCATCGCCGAGCGCTTCGGCCGCCGCATGTTGGGTTAACTGAATCGATTTCAGCGAATTTGAACCGGTCGGCAACCAGTCCACCATTCCGCAAGGCAACTGCAAATCACCTACTCCATCGCGGGCATCGGTTCGACGAATTCCGCTCTTGCCCAGTTGGATGTTCTGCCACACCGCTTCGCGCGACGAACCCAGACTCGAGGCAATTCCCACCCCTGTGATCACGATCGGATCTTCCTCGGGCGACGAACGCGCGGGAAAACGAAGAATGACAGGTGAATTGCTAGCCATAGATAAGTCCGAGAGAATCGCCGCCGGATGACTCGGTCCGATATCGCAAAAAGTGACCGATACCCGCAAGGTCAACGTCCGGATGAAAGCAAAAATGCTTTAAAACAGTTGCTCGGGGACCCGCTTTCGCAGCCGCCGCATTTACGTTTGCGGGTTCAGTAGCTATCATCTGACCAACCGTGAATACCACCGCTGACCGATGACGCCGTTTTCGTTTCCGAACGAATAACGCGAAATCGTGGAGGGTAAGCGAATGGCTAGCGGCTTCATTGGAAATGAAGTGCCCCGTAAGGGGTTGCGGGTTCGAGTCCCGTGCCCTCCGCCTTAGTGGCAAGTGACACAGAGTGACAAGAAGCGCCGAAGTCTGACCCTTGGTTAGGCTTACGGCGTTTTTTGTTTCTTATTTCTTATTTTTTCTTTGGTGCAATCAGTCTCGACGTTTTGGAAAGATCGCCTAGTAAGGCAAACGGACAATAAAAAAGTACCAGCGAACCCATAGTATTGATATCAATGGCATCAACGGCGGCGGAGTAGTCAAACAACTGTCCAAGACAT
>JAYVHC010000581.1:0-2086 GCA_043771575.1 Planctomycetia bacterium | reverse complement strand
GGGTTCTTCGCTTATCTTGAACGCAAGAAATACAAGATGCACGTCCGCGTGTTCCTAAGCCGTTGGCGTTCCTACACTCAGTGTGCTACTTGCCATGGTCGTCGACTGAATCCGTATGCATTGGCCTATACGGTCTGCGGGCAAAACTTTGCGCAGCTTTGCGATCTGCAGGTTGATCAATTGGCAGAATTGCTCGCTGCGGTGTCGTTGGGAGAACGTCAACTGCAGATTGCAGCCAATGTTCTTTCACAAACGCTTTTACGCTTAAACTGCTTGCAGCAGGTTGGCTTGGGATATCTCGCGTTAGCGCGAACCTTGCGGACACTTAGCGGTGGCGAGGCGCAGCGGACTGCGTTGACGACTGCGCTCGGTTCAAGTCTTGTACACATGCTGTACGTGCTCGATGAACCATCGGTCGGTCTGCATCCACAGGACGTCGAGCGGCTCGCGAGTGCCATTGCCAGTTTGGTCGATCGTGGCAACACCGTGGTGATTGTCGAACACGAACCGATGCTACTCAATCAAGCCGATCATATCATCGAAGTCGGCCCCAAAGCTGGCGAGCACGGCGGCGAGATCGTGTTCACTGGATCGGTCGAACAAGTTTGCAAATCGCCGACCAGTCTAACAGGAGCTTACCTGAGCGGCCGCAAGGATATCGCTGTGCCAAGCTTGCGTCGCCACGCCGATCGAGGCTCGATCGATTTGAACGGCTGTCGTGGTAATAATTTGCAGAACCTCAGTGTCAGCTTTCCCCTTGGCCTGCTGTGCCTTGTGACCGGAGTTAGCGGCAGCGGCAAAAGCTCACTGGTTCAAGACACGCTCGCGGCGGCTCTCTTAACGCGACTGACCAAACAGAAAATCGCTGGCTTGCCATTCGACGAACTTTCCGGCGTCGATCAAGTTGAGGATTGCATCGTGATCGATCAAAGCCCTGTAAGCCGATCACCGCGCAGTAATCCGGTGACCTATGTAAAAGCCTTCGATGAGATTCGACAAGTATTCGCTGAAACCCTCGATGCCAAGACTCGCAATTTTTCAGCCAGTCATTTCAGCTTCAATAGCGAACTGGGCCGCTGCCCAACCTGCAGCGGCGATGGAATGCTACAAATCGATATGCAGTTCCTCGCCGATGTAACCATGACCTGTTCAAGTTGTAATGGCAATCGCTATCGCCCCGAGATACTCGCCGTCCGCTACCGCGATCGCAGTATTGCGGACGTTTTACGAATGACCGTCAGCGAAGCCAGCGCATTTTTTCGCGGCTCCCCCAAGGTACAGCAGAAATTGAAGGTGTTGACCGCTGTCGGCTTGGATTACGTGCAACTCGGCCAGTCTGCCATGACGCTCAGTTCCGGTGAGGCTCAACGCTTAAAACTCGCAGCGCACCTATCCGCCGCCTCAAAGCGCCGCACTCTGTTTTTGCTCGACGAACCTACGACTGGTTTGCACACTCATGATATCGCCACCTTGCTCCGTTGCTTTAACGCACTCCTAGAAGCCGGTCATTCGCTGATCGTCGTCGAACACAATCTTAGCCTGATTGCCGCCGCCGATTACATCATCGACCTCGGCCCCGGTCCCGCCGCCCAAGGCGGCCGCATTGTTGCCCAGGGAACTCCCGAACAAGTCGCTGCCTGCCCAGAGTCAATGACCGGCCGTCATTTGAAACTGTACCTTTCGTAGTTCCATCCGCCACATGCATTTATTCAATTATTCAAATCGTCAATTTTAGATTAGATTTTAGATTAGATTTTAGATTGCGAAATTCCCCAATCTGCCCGCGATAAGTAAATGCCCCCATTTGGTTGTTGCAAAACCAAAACTGGGATAAGTCAAGCCTACCGCGAAATGTTTCTAATTCATGCCCCCAACCATTTCCGCGCTGCTTGTGGAATAACAGACACTAATTAATGTTGCAATTAAACAATTCGCTTCCCATCCCCCAACTCTTTCGATACTTTACGTTTTTGATTGCATCAGTAGGCATTGTCAACAGTGCGCCCGCCGAATTCTTTTTGGAGAGCCATACGGACGCCCAATTCCCAGCACGTGATTCAGCTCTAGGAATTGAGCACAACGGTTC
>JAYVHC010000580.1:0-1754 GCA_043771575.1 Planctomycetia bacterium | reverse complement strand
AGCCCGAAATTCCGCAGAATACGGGCAACATTGGTCGCACCTGTGTAGCCCTCGGGGCGAAACTGTGGATTGTTCGCCCCGCTGGGTTTCGATTGGATGCTTCGCAACTAAAGCGTGCCGGGTTGGATTATTGGCAACATCTAGAATGGGAAGCAGTCGACAATTGGGAGAGTCTGCGCGAGGCGATTCCCGGCGCACGCATGTGGTTTTTGACGAAATTTGCGGAACGATCTTATCACACTGCAAAGTTCGCTTACGGTGATGCGTTAGTTTTCGGTCGCGAAACCAGCGGCTTGCCGGTCAAGTTGCGCACCGAGTATGTTGACCAGCAGTTATCGATTCCGATGCCTGGGCCGGTGCGGAGTTTGAATCTGGCGACGGCTGCGGGCATCGTAATGTATACGGCCGCTGAGCAGATCGGATTGCTTGCTTGCTGCCACGTTCCTAAAACCTAAGCATGGACGACGTATGAATCGCAAGCCGCTTGTTTTTTTCTTAGCAGCTTTGTTGAGCGTGATGTTGTATGGCGATGGCCTTGCAGGCGGGCTGGACGCGAATGATCTGACGTTGCAGGCGATGTGCCAGCATGGATTGACGGAGAGCGCGATTTTGTATGCGCTAGCGGAACGAAATCGTGTGCGAGAACGCGATGATGAGTATGCCCGCTGGACGCAGCGACTGATCGAATGCGAGGCGCAGGCGGCGCTTCGCGCCGACGCTGCAGTCGACGTGCATTGGAAACGCTGCCAAGAGATTTTTGATGAGTACAAGCATGAGCGCGCACAAGATCGACGCCTACCGTGGCTCGAGTGGCAAGCCATTCGTTGCGATTTACTGTTGGCGCAGGACAGGCTGGCGCGCTGGCTGGCTGCACCGGCGAACGGACCCATGCGTGAGAAGGTATTGGAGCTGGTGCGTACCATCTTGTCGGACCTGAGTAAATTAGAGGATGATCTGAAGCAACGCCAACCGATGGCGGCAAAATTGTCTGCTAATGATCGTAGCCAGGCTCCCGCTGAGCAGATTTCGCAATTGCGTTTGGATACAGTGTTAATGCGCTGTGAGGCATTCTTGATTCGTGCAAGGCTTTATGAAAGTCGTTCGCGTGATCGCGTGGGTGCAGCGGCGAATGTCGAAGCCGAAGCGGGTGGATTGTTGGATCGGACGCCGAAGGAATGGCCGACGCGGGCCAGTTTGGAAGTGGCGCGCGCGACAGCTTGGTTGGACTTGGATCGAGAAGCTGAAGCGATCGTTTTGTTGCAGTCGGTGGTTCTGGACGCTGACGATGTATCGGCTCGAATCCGTGCTGCAGTTACTGCTAGTGAAGCTTTGATCGGTCAAGGGCAAGCCAGTCAGGCAAGAGCCTTTGTCGATCGGCTGAAGGACCTTGAAGGTGGCCCCGAGTGGGAACTGGCCGAGATTCGCTTGTCACTAAGCGATTTGTCTCGTTTCCCGGCCGAGAAGAAAGAAGCAGAAATCGCCAAATTATTGGCGCGAGCGAACGCAATCAGAGTGCGTTACGGGGATTACTGGAGGGCCCGCGTCGATTCAATTTTGGCTGGTTCCGTATCCAGCTCTGAAGTGACCTCGAACAATTCGATCGAGTTGGTGGCGGTCGAAGTGCGTCAGTTTTTGGCCGCTGGTGATGAACAGGCGGCAATCGCGAAATTGATCTCAACTAGCCGCAATGAACTCGCTACTGGACGCCATGACAACGCGGTACGGTTTGCGACTCAAGCGTCGGCATTGCTACA
>JAYVHC010000579.1:0-3897 GCA_043771575.1 Planctomycetia bacterium | reverse complement strand
CGACTTGCCGCCGCCGGGTGTGTGGAAGTTGAAGCACTTGTTGAAGAAACTCTCATCGTTGGTGGTGAGCGCACCGCCTTCGCCGCAGTTCAGATTCTTGCTGGACTGGAAACTGAAACAACCGCCAATACCGTGTGTGCCGACTGGCGTGTTCCGCCACTCAGCCAGTGGAGCTTGGCAAGCGTCTTCGATGACTTGGAGCGAATGCTGTTTGGCGACAGCGTTGATCGCATCCATGTCGGCTGAGTAACCGCCGATGTGAACGGGCAACAGAAGCTTGGTGGCAGGTGAAACGGCAGCGGCAATTTTGGATGGATCGATTTGAAGAGTGTGCGGATCACTGTCGACGAAAACCGGAAGCGCATAGCTGTTGGTGATAACGTTGAAGGTGGCGACAAAGGTGTAAGGCGGTAGGATGACTTCATCGCCGGGGCCGATGTTCAATGCGCCGAGGGCGGTAAGTAGCGCAGTGGTGCCGGAAGATGTTGCCACGCAGTATTTGGCTTGGAGTCGTTTTGAGAAAGCGGCTTCGAATTCGGCGCAGCGTGGTCCGCCGCTCGTGCGACCCCAAGTACCGGAGTTGAGCACATTAATTAACGCGGTCTCTTCGGTTTCGTCCCACACTGGCCATTCCGTAACCGCTTTCGGAATTCGACTTGCTGATTTGTCGATGATGATGGAGGCGGGTTGAGCGGTTGCGACTGTGGACTTGGCAATACAAACGCCTGCACCGACGGCGATGGTGCTGCTCATGAAATTTCTGCGACTGCGTGGAGTGGACATGGTCTTTCTCCTTGGAGAGAACGGGAAATGATGGGCTGTTCGTGCGGAGGTTCTGTATGTCGCATCCGGCAGACTCATGCTTACCCAGGAAAAGTCACAAGTTATTGTAAACCTTTCAACTGCAGGAATTTCATTCAACTCGCTTTAGCCCGCCTTTTGCTGGGGAATTGGATGTATCGCACATTGGTATTGCAAGTGCATGTAGGTCCCTTCCCGCACGGAGTTGCAGGGGGGCACGATTGCAGGATGAATCTCATGTTGTGACTGATGCACGTATTGAGTGCTGCTATTGAATTGGATTCTTGGAAATACGAAAGTAGTTGTGCGTCAAAGCGACTGGGCAGCGAGTGCTGTAAGAGGCTTTCGTTTTAGTGAGCCGTCGGCGTTAGCCGCGGGTTTCGGAGCAGACGACGCAACCTACTCGGTGATTGTCAAACGCCAAACGATTCGCGCCCAGCGAACAAGCATTGGACGAACCACAAACAGCCAACGACCACAACTTCGAGACCCGTGGCTAACGCCAGCGGCTCACAAAGCCCAGTACCAAAAAGCCCAGTACCAAAAAGCCCAGTACCCAAAAAATTCGCGGCCAGCGAATAAGCACTGGACGAAACACAAGCAGCCAACGATCACAGCTTCGAGACTCGTGGCTTGTACTGTTAAACCAAATCTTGGCGGCGGCGCTGGTTTTTGCGACGGCTGCATTCGTCACAGACGCCTTGAATGATTAAGCGATGGCTGCGGACTCGAAAACGGTGTTGTTTGGCGATTTCGTCGCGTAGCCGTGCCAGTTGCTCGGACTGGAATTCGAGTAATTGGTGGCAACTTACACAGTAGAAGTGGTCGTGAGCGGGGTAGCCGTAATCGTGTTCATAGACGCTCCGCCCGTTGAGTTCAAAGCTGCGTAGAAGTCCAGCGTCAACGAATTCTTTTAGCGTCCGGTAGACGGTGGGTCGGCTGACGTAGTTCGGATGCCCTTTGCGCGGCAACTGGTCAATGAGTTGGTCGGCATCAAAATGTTCGTGTCGGCTGAAGACTTGTTCGACCAAGAAACGGCGCTGATCGGTTTTACGCAGACCGCGACTCAGCAGGTACTCCTCGAAGCGCTCAATGGGTGACTGAGAAACTTCGACGGCTTCGAGTGAGAGAGTGTTGGGTTGGTCTGACACGCAGTGAACCAAGGGGCTAGTTTAGAAATTGTGGAACGAAGAAAAATGCTGCTGCTCCGCGTTATTGTAGACACTGCTCAAGTTGGTGCAAACATAGCGGGTGTGTTTAATTTCAGCGAGCCGGGGCTGCGCGGACTGAACCCGAGCCACCCGTGCTGGCAATGCTGTGAAGTATTTTGAAATGCCGATTTCAGAAAATCGGCCTACAGTAGATCTATTTGTCCGAAATCGATGCGTGCATCAGGCATGCATACAAACAATTTCTTTGTCCAAAATGCTTCACAGCGTTACCGTGCGGGCAAAACTCAGTCGACTTAGGCGAACGAGTCGAGCAAGCGGTCGAGTGCGCCGGACAGTTTTTCTGGAGATTCGTAAGTGCCGCTGGCGATTGCCTGACGGATCGAGTCGACGCGCTCTTGGCGAATTCCGGTGGAGGCATTGGCCGCACCGGCAGATTGAACATCGCTCAGGGCTTGCGCTTCCGCAGAGAGATCAAGTTGGTCCGAGGGGATGGCCGAGGAAGTCGCAGGGGGTTCAGCGGCTTGTGTGGGCTTGGAGCGTTGCGTACTTGCGAGTGATTGAATGGATTGTGCTGACTGCAAACCGTTGATTTGCATAACTAACGTACTCCCCTGCGATTGTGTGTGTCCTTGCGGACGATGGGACAGGTGTCGACTAAGGATTGTGAAGGGCGCTGCTATCCATGTCGAGTTTATCTGATGGGTTGGACGCCGAAGCGGTCCAAACTACTCAAATAAAATGCTATCCGTAACCACAGAGGTCTGACTTCGCGAACGCGGGTGAAGTCTATCGTTTATCGTCCGCATCGGTCAAACGCTCTATGAGTTCCTTGCAATTACCGATTATGTGCAAAACGCTGCTGCTATCAGTTCGTTGGACTGAAACATATCTTCCGCAAAATCCGTTGCCTCAATTCTGGCCTGGATCGACCCTCTCCAGCGGTCGCGACCAATCTTGCGGAATTAAGTATACGCAAGTGATGGGTGGAAAGACCATATCAATCTAGACGTGGAGTAGGCCATTTCTGCTAAGATTAGCCCCACGACTGCATCTATTTTGGAAAGCTAGCGTTTATGCGATATTGTCTTGTCAGCACCCAGCCGAATTGGGGCGGAGGAGAGGCCCTGCTGTGGTCAATCGGCAACGAATTGCAGTCGTTGGGGCATCAAGTCGGTTGGATGGCCCGTATGGACAGTGGACTTTCAGAGCGAATTCTTGAGAGCGGCGCAGAAGTGCTTCATTTTCATCAGGGTAGGGGGCTAAGCGTTGGGCAGTGGTGGGCGACCGTCCGGGCGCTTCGATCGTGGGTTCCTGATGTTCTGATTACGAATGATACACACGCGGTCCATTTGGCGGGATCAGCAGCATGGTTGTGTCGCAGACCCAGACCGATTCGATTGGCTTACAAGCACACAATATTTCCGATGCGCAGTCCACTGAAGTACAGATGGTTGTCCGATAAGTTGGTTTGCGTATCGCGGGCTGCTCAACAAGTGGTTGAACGCGGTGGTGTCCCAGCTGCTCGAACGGCAGTGATCTATGGCGGCTGCCATCCCGCGACGCACGATCCAGGGTCGCGGGCTCGGGCGAACGCTGAGTTTGGATTGAAGGGAAAGGATCGATTGCTGGTCTGCGTGGGTAATCTACTTGCCTGCAAAGGTCACACAGATTTGATTGATGCGATGGCGATTCTGGTTCGCGAAAATCCTCACACGCAGCTGCTGATCGCGGGCGAAGGGGGCCAGCGCGACCAGTTGGCCAAGCGTGTGAGCGACTTGCAACTGGGGGGCCACATTCGTTTGCTGGGTTATCGCAGCGACGCGGATCAGTTGCTGGATGCTTGTGATTTGGTAGTGCATCCGTCGCTGTCCGAGGGGCTGTCGCTGGTTTTGATTCAGTCGCAAATGTTGGCCAAGCCGATCGT
>JAYVHC010000578.1:0-2993 GCA_043771575.1 Planctomycetia bacterium | reverse complement strand
CAACCCGGTCGCCTGATGAAAAACGTTTACGACTTTAAACGACACGGTAAATCCGGTGCATGGGTGAGTAGCCTCTTGCCGAATCTGGCTGGCTGCGTTGACGATCTTTGCTTCATTCATTCCATGTACGCCAAGAGTAACAACCACACACCTGCCGCTTTTCAAATGAATAGCGGCTTTACGCTCAATGGTTTTCCCTGTATGGGTTCCTGGTTGAGCTACGGCTTAGGCACTGAGAACGAGAACCTGCCAGCATTTGTTGTGTTGCCCGATCCGCGAGGGCTGCCTGCGGGTGGTTCGATCAATTGGACCAGCGGCTTTTTGCCAGCCAATCATCAAGGGGTTGCCTTCAGAACGAACTCGGCGGAACCCGTGCCCGACTTGCGCACGCCGGATGGTACATCCGCGGATGCGCGGACGGCGGATATGAAGTTATTGGCTTCGATGAATGCCGATTTCGCTGCCACCAGCGCTGGCGATAGCGCATTCGCAGCCCGGCTTCGATCCTATGAGCTCGCCGCTCGCATGCAGATGAGCATCCCCGAGGCAACCAACCTGTCAGATGAATCGGAATCGACGCAACAGATGTATGGCATTGATGAACCGGCCAACAAGGGTTTTGCAAGGAATTGTTTAACTGCCCGGCGATTGCTCGAGCGCGGCGTGCGTTTTGTGCAGATCCTCAACGGTGGCTCGTTTGGTTCACCGCGCATTAACTGGGATGGGCACGAAAATGTCAAAGAAAACCATGATACGCAGGCCGCCACGATGGACAAACCTGTCGCAGCACTCATCAAAGATCTTAAACAGCGCGGCATGCTCGAAGACACCTTATTCATCTGGTCCACCGAATTTGGTCGCAGTCCCGCGACGCAGGGGATCGGTTCTCCCGGTCGCGATCATCATCCGACTGCATTCACCTGTTTCCTAGCAGGTGCTGGGTTAAAAAAAGGATTTCAATACGGTACTTCGGATGAGATTGGTTACTTTGTGGGCGAGAACAAAGTGCCGATTCCCGATCTCCATGCGACGATCTTGCATTTGCTCGGACTCAACCATGAGAAACTCACTTACTATCACAATGGTATCAATCGGCGGCTGACCGACGTGCATGGTCAAGTCGTCGAAGGTATCCTCGCATAACTATGAACCGTTCGCTCATTGCACTTTGGATTGCACTCGCAGCAGCTATTCTGACAATTACCGCATTGGCGCAGTTCTGGATTGCCCAGCGAGATCGTAGTACCCAAGCACGCGTGCAAGAGTTGCTCGTGGCTCAGCTTGCACCAATTGGGCAAGCGGTTAAGCGGGTTACCGAAGAATATTCGCTCGAACTTGATCGGAAAATTGCCGCCACGGACCTTAGTTCCCCAAATGCATGCGTGGAGCTGAAACGCAATCCGTTGATTCGGACTTTGGTCGTCGTCGACCGGCAAGACGAGTTACTGTACTATCCACGCGATTTGCGCAACGCAAGCTCGGAAGAGCGTGCGGTGGTCGACGAAGCTCAACAACTGCTACGCGATCGTTATCCTAAAACGCCCACTTCGTCCCGTGCCGGCGCAGAGCTACTCCAGCCGATACCAACCCAACAAGCCTTCGCTCCGCGAATCAATCAGAACGTGCGGCTGAGCCAATCGAAAATGCCCGCTAATACTACGCTCGAAAATGCGCCGGTCGCCGCGAATTCAAATTGGATTACCTGGTATCATCGCCGAGGATTGATGGTCGGCTACGTTTGGCAACAAAACACTCGCTGGCAAGCCATCGCTGTGCTACCGCGTTCGCGATGGATGGCGGATATCGTTTCAGAATTGTCTGATACGGCGCTCGATCAAGCGGGTAGTTCGTTACCGGCAAATTCGTTGCGCCAGTTGGTTGACGTTGAAGGCAGAGTGGTTCACCAATGGAGTTCGCTGCCGCAGTCGCAATGGACCGAGATGACACAAGCCGAGCCCGATGCCCAGATCGCGATTAGCCCGCCGCTAGAAGGTTGGCGATTGCGAGAGTTCGCTTCAGATGCTTATCGCCAGTCACTAGCCGGAGATGACCTTCGTTTACCCATCTGGTTGGCCGTAGCCGCCATGTCGGCTTCACTGATCCTGACGGGGCTCTTGGTGACATTCAACATCAATCGCCAAGTTCATTTGGCACAGCAGCGCGTGTCTTTTGTCAATCAAGTTTCGCACGAGCTGCGCACACCGCTAACCAATATTTGTATGTATGCCGACCTAGTTGCCCAGTCATTCGCCAGCGAGGAAGAACCATCCGCCGAGGAACTGCAGCAGCAAGAACGACTCGCGGTCATTCGCAGCGAGAGCCGTCGACTAACTCGCTTGGTCAATAATGTGCTCGAATTCGCTCGCCCTGCACCGAGCAAGACGCTGCAGCGTAGCCCAGAAGCACTGGATGTGATTGTCGCTGAGACTTTGGCGACGTTTGAGCCCAAACTGGAAGAACTCGGATTTATTGTTGAACGCAAATTCGACTGCCCAGGCCGACGTATGCTGGATCGTGGCGGCGTCGAGCAGATCTTGGTTAACTTGATTGGTAACGCAGAGAAGTATGCTGCCAGCGGAAAGTACTTGTGCATCGAAACTGCTGCAACCAACAGCGGAGTCGCACTTATCATCATCGATCATGGTCCTGGAATTCCAGCGCGGATGCGCGAGCAAATCTTCAAGCCGTTTGTGCGTATGACCGATCGCTTGGAAGATCCTGCCGGCACGGGCATAGGCTTAACCATCGCGCGCGAGCTCGCGCAGCGCCACGGAGGAGATTGCGAGCTGCTGTCGACGAATAGAGGTGCTGCATTTCGTTGTACTTTGGAGGCAGCCCCCAGCGAGCCTAGGAGTAACGACAAATAACTGATAGCCCGATAAGGCTGGGTTGATTCTCTAAACATCTTTTCGTAGTGCGATCCATCATAACGGGAGAGCGACGCTCCTGCGGAGCTTTATTGGGCGGCCATTTTGCGTCCACAAGCACTTGGG
>JAYVHC010000577.1:0-8473 GCA_043771575.1 Planctomycetia bacterium | reverse complement strand
ATCGATACTTGTTCCGAGCACACTGTCGGTTAACGTGTTGGCGATCGCAATATCGCGGCTGGTGACTTCGATGTATTCGGTCAGCTTACCGGCTTGCATGACTTGCTTGACTTCGCGACTGAACTGATGCAGGAAGGCAATGGCGCGTATCAATGACAAGTATTTGGTCTGATCGCGACGGTTGCGAACTCGCTGGCTGGTAAAGCCGAGCTGCGGACCGTAGGGATTGAAGACCTCTAAGGACCGCAACAGTCGCTGTGCATTCCGGTGGACGCTGCGAATTCGTTCAGCAGACTCGCATGTCAAGAAGGCCGAAAGTGTTTCACCGTCGCGCTGCCGTTGCTGGATGGCTGCCGTTTGAGCCAATTCTTCATCGACGCTCAGTACGAAGCAGCGGTTCATCAACTCCGGATCTACATCGCTCTCGGAAGTGGTCAGCATCAGCGCCACCGGGCTCCTGCCTGGGAATGAGCTGTCTTGGAGGCTCGCCGATTTGACAACAAAATATGGCGGAGCCTGGGAACCAGATGGTGGTGTTCAGCGAGAAGTGTCAGTAAAGGTGCGATTCTTGCACTTATCGCGTAGCAATTTCAGACAATTTGCCGGTGGTAAGGGGCAGCGTCAGCACCGGTGAACGATCTAAGACGACGTCGCATCCTGAAGGCGTGCTAGAAACATTGCGCTGTCATCCCTTGACGCTTCGGGTTACTATAAGTTCCGAACCTATTCGCAAGTGAACCCTTTTAGCAGCCTGGCGGCTTCGAACACGCTTATTGAAATCTTTTACCACCGATGCCGGATTTCGTTCGCGCGATCACCAAAGATTCCGCCCAGGCCGTCAAACGTACGCTTGTATTAGGAATAGTGGTTGATTAAAAAGCCTACGTGAACATGCTGTAGCGGTATAAGGGCCAAGGTAAAAACATGCACAATCCATCCTTGCGAATTGTTGTTACTTTCACGCTTGCCATTTGCGTATTTCCGGCGATCTCAATTGCTGAAATCACATGGCAAGCTACGGGCAAGGGTGGGGCTGTCGCGGCAGGCCAAGCGGCGTCAGTGGCCGCCGGCATCTCGATACTAGAAAAGGGAGGCAACGCAGCTGATGCGGCGGCAGCAACGATTCTTGCGTTGGCTGTTACGGACTACGGTTTGTTCGCCATTGGCGGTGAGGTCCCGATCCTTGTTTTCGATGCAAAAACCCAGCGGGTAAAATCAATTAGTGGCATCGGAGCTGCGCCGCGCAACCCTGAAGCGATTCGGTGGTTCTATGAAAATGGGATCCCGTCCAAGGGTAGCATGAAAGCCGCACCCACTCCATCGGCCGTTGACGCGGTGATCACCCTGTTGCGAGTCTACGGAACCATTTCCTTCACGGAAGCCGTGGCACCCACACTTAAGTTACTCGACGAAGGAACCGCCGATTGGCATCCGAAGTTGGCAATTACCCTTCGCAAGTTGGTCGAAACCGAAAATGCAACGTCTGGTTCGCGAGACCAAAAACTGATTGCGACTCGCGACCGCTTCTATCGCGGCGACATCGCTGACGAACTTGACGCATGGTACATCGAAACAGGCGCTTGGCTGCGCAAACAGGATCTTGAGGCGCACGTCACTTTGATTGAAGATCCTGTATCGATCGATTACCAAGGTTACATGGTTTATAAATGTGGTCCTTGGACTCAAGGCCCGGTACTCTGCCAAAATCTCAAACTGCTTGAGGGCTTCGATCTTCGCGCCATGCAACATTTGTCCAGTGATTTTATTCATGTGGTTACGGAAGCGATGAAGTTAGGCTACGCAGATCGCGACGAATACTATGCCGACCCGCGCTTTGCCAGTGTCCCCATTGCGGAATTGTTCTCCGATGCGTATTCACAACTACGGAGGCCTTTGATCGATCTGCAAGTGGCCTCAATGGACCGCCGGCCAGGTGATCCCCAGAACATGCGCGCCCTCAAGATTGAACAGCGACCCAGTGCTAGCCCAGACAAGATTCCCAAACAGGACACGACGACGTGCGTCGTGGCCGATCGGTGGGGAAATTTGATAGCGGCTACACCCAGTTGCAACATGCTAACCAACACGCCTGGACCTTCAGGTGTAAATACGGGCAACCGCGTTCGCTCGTTGAATACAGCGGTCGGTCATCCCAATCGAGTCGAGGCCGGCAAGCGACCTCGGATCACGCTGACACCCACCCTAGTTTTGAAGAATGGAAAACCCGTCATTGCGATCAGCGTAGCGGGAGGCGATCTTCAGGATCAGACAACGCTGAACGTGCTGCTGAACCATATTCACTTTGGGATGTTGCCCGCAGAGGCGGTGACTGCGCCCCGGTTTAGTACTGAGCATCATCAAGATTCGTTTGATCCGAATCCCGACCGCAATGCCGCCTTTGTAGCTCGCGGCGAACTTACCGTTTACGAGGAAATCGCCAACGAAACTCAAGAAGAATTAAAAAAGCGAGGGCACATCCTCAAAACCACCAAAGGCCCTATCGGAAACCCGGTGATGATCTTTCTGGATCCAGCGACAGGTACGATGTTCGCGGCGGGTGACCCTCGAGCCAACCGTCACGCGGCGGCACTTAAATAGTGCTTGAATCGCTTCTGGGGCATCCGCGCCTCACGTGCTCGTCGCTTTGGGCAGTCCTTCCGTGGGTCGCTCCTGCCGGGTGCGACTATTGCACAAAGGCTTGTCGCAATTGCCGATTGGGCGTCGCATAGGTGTTTCATAAAATCTAGATAACGATTGTCCGTGCCTCAGCGATGATCGCACCCGGCAGGAGCGACCCACCAACGACAAGTCAGTCTCGCATGCGCGCACGTTATTCCCGGATGATCCTTTTTTCCAAATTCTCTGAACGGTGGAACTATGCGGCTGAGGCTTTTTCGCAAGCGTTGCTTTTGAGGTTTTCGGTCAGCGGCATTGGTTCAGGAATACTCGCCAGGATGGGTGATTCGAGCGACGCGCCGTTGGGACGGAGGCCAAGGACGCGCAGGCCTATCGTTGTGACCTTGGCGATCACTACGGGACGATGCCAGAGTAAGTAGACCAGCGCGGCGCAGCGGCCTAAGCTCGAAAGGTAGAACAACGCAAAGTAGCCTTGTATCGACGCACCGAAGGCGTTGAGTACCGCTGCACCGATGGTCGCGCCGAGGCACCAAGAAGCCGTATTGGCAAAGTTGTAATAGGTCAGCATTTTGACGCGTTGAGACTGCGGCAGAGCTTCAAAGAACAATAGGAAGAATCCGAGTTCATATGCCGCCCACATGCAGCCGCTGATGGCTTGGATGAAGATCAGCCAAGTCAACGCTTGCGACACAGTCCAAAGCGAAGACAATGGAACGATTGCAAACGCCCCAAAAGTTAACAACCAAGCTGCGCCGCGATTCTTGGCGACTTGGCCCCAAGCGGCTAGCGAAATAATCTTGGCCGTAAAAGCCACGGCAACCAGCAAGGTGAATACGATATACGACATCTCGAGCTTTTTGAGCATGAATGGCGTGAAGAATGGCCCAGAGATCTGTACGACACCTTGAACCATAACTAAGTAAATCAGTAAGTGCCTACCGTTTAATGTATTCGCTGCTTCAGCGGCGGCTGGAAGTGGTGCTGATACAGCTGGTTTCGCTGGCGGAGTTTTGTGCGCGGCTAGCATCACCACGGAGATCATGCGAAACAAAAACGCGACTAAGAACAGCACCGCAAAGGCGGCTGTGACCCACCCTGCCCCGCGACCATACTGCAGCAGCAATCCACCGCCAACAAACCCGCACAGCGTTGCAATCTGAGTCGCTCGTGTCCGTTTGGCAAAATAACCAGCGCGAACTGTACGCGGCACAAGCTGTTCGATCCAACTGTTCCAAGCTGGGCCACCTGCCAAACCGCCCGCCCAGTAGACGGACGCGATGAGCAGCAAGCCCCAACCGCTGATCGAACCTACGCAAGCAGCGATGATTAGCGGCACGAATGCCAGTGCTTGAAGGGTCGAAGCTGCGACCACCCAAGCCTGGCGATGATTAAATCGATTCAAAACCCAGGGTGTTGCCAGCTGAATCAATCCGCCGGCCAGTAGCGGCACACTACTTATGAGGCCAGCCATGACTTCGCCAAGTCCCACGGCGAGCGCGAACGCGGGCAAAAACGTCTCGCCGATGCCCACCATGACGCCAAACGTCGCAGCATCTGCTGTGCTAACCTTTAAGTTGCGAGTGAGTTGCCGCGAAGTGTATTGAGGTCGAGGAATCAAGGAAGTGGGCTGCGAGTTGTCCTCTGACACCGAGACAGTTGCTTTTGAATCGGCGGCGAGTCGGGGTATTGAAGTCAAAGTTCCGGTTCATCCGTGAATTGCGTGTGGGCTCGCATCATGCAAGCATTAGCGAATAAGAGACGATTTGCTAGTCGCTTGGGTTCATCAATTATGCCTACTTGGTCGAATATTTTGCAGGTCAAAATTGACTTCTTCGCGAAATCAACCTTTAGCAAAATCAAAGGAAATGCGAAAGCCGGTAAGGTCGACCAATGGTGATTGGCGTGCCTTACTCGCGATCGATTACGCAAACCCAACCCCCAGCGGCAGCACATCCTGACTAGCAACTCGAACAAATACCGCTCCGCCAACTCGCAATGTCGGATCGCTGACCAGGAGATTGATCCGTTGTAGCCTGCCGGCATGCGCGACCTCAATCAAGGCCAGCGCGGCGAATCCAAGGAACTGCAATTGCTGAATTACACCTTCGAAGCAAATGTCCGTTTGCTCGCATTCGTTTGCTGCAGCCATTAATTTTCCTGATTCTGGGCGAAAGCAGACTTGCCCCACAGAGTTGATGCCAAACGGACTAAGTATCTCGGCAATGGAACGAGAGTTGGGGCGACCATATACTACTTGTGGCGAATCAAACTGGACCAACTTGCCTGACTCGAGCACCGCCAAACGATCTGCCAGTCGCAGCGCATCGAGCGAATCGTGGGTCACCATCACCAGCGTAATCCCGAATTGCTGGGTCAGCGAAAGTATCAGTTCCCGACTTTGTTCGCGCAGAGGCGGGTCGAGTTGGCTGAGCGGCTCGTTGAGCACCAGCATTTGGGGGCGCCGTACGAGAGCTTTTGCAATTGCTGCTCGCTGCATTTGACCGCCAGACAACTGGGCTGGTCGGCGATCGCGCAGTGGCACTAGCTCAAACCAAATCAAAGCCTCCTCCATTCGTTCACGCCGATCCTTTGCCGAAAGCCGCAGAGGTTCGAGCGCAGCCAATAGATTTCGCTCAACGGACAAGTGCGGGTAAATTGCATAGTCTTGTGACAGCATTCCGATACCGCGTTGATGTGCCGGTGTGAGCGTGATGTCGATACCATCGCAGTAAATGGCACCTTGGTCGGGCGTCTCGAGGCCAGCTAGAATGCGCAGCAAGGTCGTTTTGCCTGCTCCGCTACCCCCGATGAGCACCAATCGCTTGCCTGCCTGGATCTCAAGATTCACCTCCGCCAGCGCGTGTACTTTCCCAAAGCACTTAGAGACACCTGTTAACGTAATCGATTGCATTGGGCTCGCATTCAACCGGAGGATCTCCGCCACAGCCACGCTAACAATTTCCCAATGCCAGCAATAACCGCTCTATTTTGTTCAAGATATATCGATTGTACAGCGACATCAGAACATTCTGATGCGGGTCGCGGAATGAGCCGAATTTACTTTGGATGCCTGCGATAGCGATTTTTCGTAGGCAGCGGATCTTGACCCCAAAGCACAGCAGGAAGCTGGAGTAATCACATGTCAGAGCCAAAAGTATGTCAATCACGATTGGGAATCGGAGTAGGTTGCTGGCTGGCTCTGTTTTTTGTTTCAGCGGACTCTGCCAAAGCTCAAGTCGTCCAAGTTGCGGGCGAAAATCAAGGTGAGATACATGGCAGGAGCGCTCGGTTAGTGGCGAGCGAATCCAGCCGTTTGTCTTCGCGACGTTTGATGGTGCAGTTTCCGCAAACAGGCGAGCCGAGCCCCAGTGACGTCAGTAAAGAGAGTGATGGCTCGCTTGCCCAGCAATCGGAACTCGAAAAAACGCAAATCAAATCAGACATTGATGACAGCGTCAAAAACCCCGACGCAGGTAAAGGCATAACGCCAGTACAGTCGGCGGGTTTGAAACTCAGCGTTGAAATGGTGAACATTGCAACGGCCACAATCGGAACCGGCCTGCTTCCCGATGACACCGCCGCAAAGAGGGCCTCACCTGCGACTTCGCTGTTGGATGGTCAATCGCGAGGTATTGTTGCCAAGCATGTGAATTGGAGGCCGGCTAATATCTGTCATCTGCCGTTGTACTTCGAGGATGCGATGTTGGAACGACATGGTCATGTCCGCTGGGGCTGTGCGCAACCACTCGCGTCCGGTGTTAGATTCTTGTCTACCCTTCCTCTTTTACCTTACATCACCACCTTACATCCCAAATGCGAACCGCGCTACACATTGGGACACTTTCGTCCAGGTAGTTGCGCACCGGCACTCAAGGATCACTTGCCTTGGGATCAGCGTGCTGCGGTGGTTGAGACGGTTTCTCTGGGCGCCTTTTTCTGGGCAGCACCGCTGTAATAAGGTGTGTGTCGCGATGCTAAACGAAGCATTTTGGTACTGGGGCTATGTGAGCCGCTGGCGTTAGCCACGGGTCTCGAAGTTTTAGTCGTTTTGCTGTTTGTCGCTCGTCCAATGCTTGTTCGCTGACCGCGAATCGTTTGGCATTTGACAGTCGCCGAGTAGGTTAAGTCGTCTGCTCCGAAACCCGCGGCTAACGCCAGACGGCTCACTCAAACGAAGCAATTGGTACTGGGGCTGTATGAGCCGCAGGCGATAGTTTTGATGCTGCGATTGTTAGGTTTTTGCGAACCACAGACCCAGTAAACTGCCGGGCCGTTGGCCCTACGATTTGTATCGTATTTCTTTCCCAGGCCGTTGGCCTCATCGTACCACACAAGTGGCTTTTGGCTGTCGACTGGGGGGGCCGAATGAATCGTAACAATTTGCGAAATCGTGCATGCGTTGTAGGCCGATCCAGAGTGTCTGGGTCCCGGGTTCGGTCTTCGAGCGCGGAACGTATCCGCCCAGCGAGGCGATCATGCGAATGATGTCATTGAGTCGCGGGGGAGTGCTCGGTGGGTCCTCTTTTTTGACAATCATGTATACCGATTGCCATTCGGACGTTTCGAACATCACTTCGCAATCCAGATCGGGGCACGTGCGGCCCATACGGCACAGAAGCATCACTCGCCATGCGATCAGCATGTAGACGGCCAGTGCATTGAGTTCGCGATCGAGGAATTCGAACTGCCGTTCTTCGACGCGGCATCCGCTTTTTAATGTTTTAAAATAGACTTCAATTCCCCACCGGACGCAGTAGTATTCAACGACGGCGCGAACTTGGTCATCGGCGTCGATGAGCAGAGTCGTTATCAACACCCACTGGATCGGCTCTTCACCAACGGGCGGTGATGCTTCTTCGACTAACACCACGTTGACCGTGACCGGCTCAAGCAGGCGATCAGGCCGATAAGGAGGACGCAGCGTGACCTGACACGAACGTACCTCAACTTCCGCTGTTCGCGCAGGGCGATCAGCCTGTCGCTTGCGAGTCTCTACCTTGGTCTTCGCTTTGCGGGAACTGACATTCACGTTTGCCGTGTAGCGACATTCGGTTGCACGTACGAGATCAAGAATATGCTGGCCTTTTTCGCTTGTCGCGCGATCTTGGCAGCCACGCACAAGAATATCCAAAGAACGGGCGTGAGTCGTTGCACGTGATTCAGCAAACAGTTCATAGATGTCTGATTCACTATCACAAACCAGCACGCATTGTGTCTGTGGAGATTGCTCAGCAACTTCCCGAGCCGCACGAAGGCCTTCAATCCATCGGATACTTTCTTTATCTTCGATGGGTGTTTCTTTACGTTTCTTCGACTTAACTTCAGTCGGAACCTCTGTTACGATCGCATCGCGTGCCCACGTCTTTTGCCAGGCTAACCCAAGCGGGATTCCATCGGGCGTAAAGGCCATCAACGGATGCACGAATGCGCCAAACTGCGCATTGGAACTCATCGGCCCGGTACCTTGCACCTGCTGGTTGGGTCGCGTCAGATTGAGCTCCGTAGTGTCTTGTACTAACAAACAAACCGGATGCTCGGCGATGCGTTGCCTAGTCATCGCGTAGTGTGGTGCGTGGATCTTTTCAGGCGTGACGTTTTCGTTTGCAAAGAACCGATAAGCTGCCTCCATTTCCGCTCGCCCATGCATTGCAGCTGGAATGCTGAGATTGGGATGCGTCTCTGATCTTTCAACAATCAGACTCAGCCTCTTGTTCAACCGCTTATCTCCCAACTCTGCCAATGCTACTTCTGATTCCAAAGCCATCATTCCAACCCTCCGTGTCACAAACCGCCAATTATCTAGAACGTGACGTCACTCACCACGACCAGCAATATT
>JAYVHC010000576.1:0-5913 GCA_043771575.1 Planctomycetia bacterium | reverse complement strand
GTCGGACGCTTGCCAGATTCAATGGCTGAGATAAAGTCTGCCCACAAGAGTTTGATGCTATGTCCATCAGGTTCGGAATGTTGGGCGTCTTGGTGAACGACGGATTGCTTCGGATCCGCCGGATGGAAGGTCCATCCATCGCGCCATCCCATGTGAAACGTCCCTTTCGTTCCGTAAAAATAGCATCCGATGGCATGCTGCTCGGCGAAGTTTCCCGCGAACTTGCGATGCTCCCACGTGGCCGTGAACGATTCGAATTCGTAGACCGCAATCTGAGCATCGGGGGCATCGGTGGTCTGCTCCTTGTCGTTTAGAATGGCTTGGCCGCTGATCGGGCGGCCGCCAATTGAAAAAATCTTCTTGGGAAACTTTTCATCGGACCACCATAGAACTTGATCGATCCAATGCACGCCCCAGTCACCCAGCGTACCATTGGCAAAATCGAGAAAGTTACGAAAGCCGCCAGGATGTATCTTGCGACAATACGGACGCAGCGGTGCTGGCCCGCAGTACATATCCCAATCCAGATTCTCCGGTGGCAGACTATTCGACGATGGCTTTTCTTTACCTCCGCCGCTGTGAACGAACATGCGAACTGCACCGATGTCGCCTGCATTTCCGTCTTTGAGAAACTTCATCCCTGAAACGTAGTGCGGACCAATGCGACGATGCAATCCAACTTGAACGGTTCGATCGGCGGCTCGAGCGGCGTTGAGCATCGCGCGACTTTCAATGATCGTATGGCCTGTGGGTTTTTCGACAAACACGTGCGCACCGGCTCCAATGGCTGAGATTGCATTTAGTGCGTGCCAATGGTCCGGGGTGGCGATGATCGCGATATCAATTTGTTCTTTGTCGATCAACTCGCGAACGTCTCGGTAGGTCTTTGGTTTGTCGCTCGATAATTCCATCACCTTTTCAGCGGCCAGCTCCAGCACGTCTTGATCGACGTCAGCCAAGGCTATAACCGTGCAATTCCCTGCGGCCATCGCTTCTTTGAGGATGTTCATACCCCACCAACCGCTACCAATGAGGGCAGTGCGATACATCTTCGCTTTGCTAGTCGCATGTATGCGCGGTGACGCGCCTAATAATAATCCACTGGCTACGGAAGATTGAACGAAACTTCTTCGATGCAGGGTCATGCTTACTCTACCTTTACAAGTTGAACGTCCACGCAAACCAAATCACCTGCCGCGTTGCGACAATAAATTGATTGATTACTTAGGACCGGAACCGTCCAGCACTTGCCATCGAGTACTTTAGCGCGCGCCGTAGGAATGAACTCAGTTGAAGATGCGTTTGCAATCAGCAATTCGCCACTTTCGCTAAGTACAATTAACTTCCCGCCAGCCGCCATCAACGATCCAGCACCCAATCCAGGGTAGCTCCAAGTAACTTTTCCGGTCGCGAATTCTAGACATTTCAGCCACACTTCGGCGCCTTCGTTGCCATCGAAACCGAACACAAAGCCGTCAACCAAAACACTTGAATTCAGTTGATTTTGCATGTCCTTATTCGACCACACAACTTTGACATCGGCGTCGTTGAACTCGAGCACGGCGGCTCCGCGACCATAGCCCGACGAAATGAATGCCCTGTTCTGTACGACGATTGGGTCCGCCGCGTTGCACCCATAGGTTGTCAACCAACGCTGCTTCCATTTGACCTCGCCGGATTCTAAGTCGACGCACTGGTAGAACTTTCCCGAAGCGATCAAGGCATGCGCTCGCGAGTCAATCTGTAAGACGTGTGGTGTCATGTAGCCCGCCTCGCCATCACCCGATTGCCAAATGACCTCGCCATCGGCCTTATTTAACAGCAATCCCGCCTCGCCGATGCCCAGGAGTAAATGATCATTAACAATTACGGGCGACGATGAAAAACCCCAGCCTGGAATTCTCGCACTGGTTGCTTCGGCGACGTTCTTGGACCAGACGACTTCGCCAGTGACGGTGCTACAGCAGATCAAATCGCCTTGTCGATTCAGCGCATAGACACGATCGCCGTCGATGGTTGGCGTCGACGTCGGACCGCCTTCAAAAAAGCGGTCATCGATCGCACATTCATATGTATGCTGCCAAATGGTTTGGCCCGACTGAATGTCCAGGCAATGGATGGATTCTTGATCGTCGATATTGCCGATCGTAAAGAGCCGATTGCCCTGAGTTGTGATCGATGAGAAACCAATTCCAACCTTCGCACGCCAGCGAATCGGCGGTCCGCTGTCGGGCCAATGAACCGTCCACTCGCTTTCTCGCGATACACCGCTTGAGGTTGGCCCACGTCGCGCCAGCCAGTCTTCGGCATGCACCGCTGTGATGAAATAGCACAGAACGCAAATCAAGTTAAGGCCAACAGGTTTTCGAAACATTAATCATCCTGAGGGCTTAGCGAGTCAATTGTTGTGCGACTCTTTGAAACTCGCGGCGCAAATTCGAAGCGTCCGCATTCGGGAAGTTGGCCCGCTGTGTCATCAGAATAAAGATTCGTTCATTGGTCGGATCGATCCACGCTTGAGTGCCATATACGCCGCCATGACCAAAGCTACCTGGCGCAAGCGCCGCGGAAACCCCTTGGGGTTCGCGGACAACGCAGCACCCGATGCCCCATCCATTACCCGGCGTGAAACCGGTAACCAAATCGCCGGTTACAATGGTCCGCATTTGCTTAACTGCTTCCGCTGTGAGGATTCGCTTTCCATCCAATTCGCCATCGCTAAGCAGCATGCGGCAAAACTTGGCATAGTCGTCGCCCGTCGAAAACAAACCCCCATTCGCCGCCGGCATACGCTTGCGATCGGTCGGCAAGAATCCAGACAGCAAACTGATCTTGGTTTCCTCCAGTAAGCCTTCCTCATTTTTGCGATAAGATTTGGCGAGCCGCTTGACCTGTGATTCGGACAGGTAAAACGCGGTGTCATTCATTTGCAACGGCTTGCACAGGCGACTATCAATAAACTCATCCAGCGTTATCCCAGAAACGACTTCAACGATGCGGCCGGCAGTGTTGATGCTTGTTTGGCTGTATTGCCATTTGCTGCCGGGCGCAAACTGCACTTTCACTTTCGCGTATCGCGACGCAGCTTCGGCCAAATCTCGCGACGTGTACGCTTCATCTTGCTTCAGCTCAGCCATGCCTGACGTGTGACTTAGCAATTGACGAATGCTGATTACCGCGGGCGAACCATCGGACAACTTCAAATCCGCCATGGCTGGCAAGTGCTTGGTGATCAGATCGTCGAGCGACAATTTGCCTTCGTCCTGCAGCATCAAGATGCACGCGCCCGTAATGGGCTTGCTCATTGACGCGATCCAAAAGATCGAATCACGAGTCATCGCCTGATTGCCGGAGATATCCGCTAAGCCGACGGATTGCACTGCAATTACGCCTTGTTTGTCAGCGACTAGCACAACCGCGCCGGCAATTTCGTTGTTGTCGACAAACGAATTAATCGCGATCTCAAGCGGCCGCTTGGGGGTTTGCTGCGCCTGCAGCGCTGACTGAGCCACAGCCATTAGGTTTAAAGCGAACAAAACGTTGATGATAGGGTGGTTCATAGGGTGCGGACCTGTGACGATGGACTTGGGCAGGTAGCTGAGAGTATTTAAAGAATTCATTGTAACTGCCTAGGCTGCTCGCTCCCAGACCAGCCGTACTGGGATGTGTACTGGAATGATATGGCAACCGGCTAAATGAGAACGAAACGATATTCTGACAGGGATTGTCCTGTTCACTGCCCTGCATGTTACAATCAAACGAAATTCACTTGCTCTGCTCACGATACAAGTAGGCCGATGCTTTTCGCCCTCTCTCGTTCAGCTGAAATCAACTTGCCATGAGACTTCAATCTAAATTGCCTGCCGCAGGCTGCGTTTGGCTCGTCTCCGTTGCCATGACGCTTCTGCAGACACCTGCGATCGCGCAGGAATTGAAACGAGTGCCGGGCGTATCGCTAAAAGCGATTAATCCGCCACCGATTCAAATGCTTGTGCCAGGCTTCACAGTCCGCGAATTGCCCGTCGATTTGACCAACGTAAACAATGTTCGTTTTCGGGACGATGGTCGCTTGATGACGCTCGGTTATGATGGCGACTTGCATCTGTTATCCGATACCAATGGCGATGGCTTGGAAGACAAATCGGAGCTATTTTGGAAGAACGCCGGGAGCCTGCGCGGTCCGCTCGGGTTGCTGCTAACTCCGACCGGCTATGCGAAAGGGCGCGGGGCGTTTGTGCCCAGCAAAGGCAAAGTGTCGCTGATCGTGGATACGGACGATGACGACAAAGCGGACCAAGAAATGGTCGTCGCCACGGGCTGGCAAGAGATCCCACAAAACGTGGATGCCGTGGGCATCACCATGGACAAAGAGGGTGCGTTGTACTTTGGCCTTGGGACGGCGAACTATGCCAATGCTTATATGGTCGACGATGCAGGCAAAGCCGCCTATGACCTGAAAAGCGAACGAGGCACTGTACAAAGAGTTTTACCGGATTTTAGCAAGCGCGAAACCGTGTGTACCGGTATCCGTTTTCCAATTGCCTTTGCGTTCAACGAAGCCGGCGATCTATTCTGCTCTGAGCAAGAGGGAGCCACTTGGTTGCCCAATGGCAATCCGCTCGATGAACTCTTGCATATTCAAACAGGTCGCCACTATGGTTTCCCGCCGCGTCATCCGCGCCACAACCCAAGCGTAATCGATGAACCTTCCACGTTCGATTATGGTCCGCAACATCAGTCGACTTGCGGCATGGTTTTCAACAACTCGATTAACGGCGGCCCTAACTTCGGCCCATCCGCCTGGGCTAAGCAAGCGTTGGTTTGCGGTGAGTCGCGCGGAAAACTTTGGCGCACTCAGTTGTTCAAAACTGAGGCTGGCTACGTCGCTTCGACACAGTTATTCGCAGCCTTACAAATGCTCACGGTCGACGGCTGCGTGGCACCCAATGGTGATTTTGTAGTTGCGTGTCACAGCGGCCCACCCGATTGGGGTACGGGTCCGACAGGCAAAGGCAAGCTGTTCCGCATCCAATACACGCACCCATCCGCGCCGCAACCCGTCGCCGCTTGGGCGGAATCACCGAACGAAATGCGCATTGCATTCGACCGTCCGCTCGATCCAGTAAAACTTCGCAACCTAGCCGAACAAGTGAAAGTGGAGTATGGCGAATTTGTGCGCGCCGGCGATTGCTTCGAAACACTCGTGCCTCCCTATGCTGTTGTGCAGCGTCAATTGGCCACGCCGCGATATCCTTTGCAAATCGCGGGTGCCTCGCTCACCGGCGACCTGCGGACATTGATTGTTAGCACCGCCATGATGAAAGCCAACGCGCATTATGCGCTCACTTTGCCGCGTGATGCGGACGCATCCCAAACTACAAATTCCCCTCAGCGCGCGCAGATCGACCTCGACCTGGCGTTAGCGGGCGTTCAAGCCAGCTGGACTCCTCAGATTGATTCGCAGGCCGCTTCCTTAAACACCACCAGTTGGTTGCCGCATTTGAATCTCCAAGTCGCCCGCGAATTCACCGCCGGGAGCGCTCAACACGATACACTTTGGTCCGCTATGGAAGCGCGGGGCGAGTTGACGCTGCGAACGAACGTTGATCTGCACCACTTCTTGCGACCCGTCGTTCAGCCAGGGGCAAAGATCGATTACGAATGGCCCGCTGAAACGGTTACGCTCGTCCTTCAGTCGCCGCAGCCAATCTCGGTTATTTCATCCGTAGGGAAAATCGAGTCGCAAGTCAGCGATGGCAACAACGTGGTTCAGTTAACGTGCTCGGGTGATGCGACCGACTTGATTGACCTCGAGATTAAACTTGTTAAATCCACTCTCGCCGCACCGCATTTGAACGTATCGGTTCACACCACGGAAGATCCTCGCGCCAGACCGTTGCCGCTTCACCGTTT
>JAYVHC010000575.1:0-4774 GCA_043771575.1 Planctomycetia bacterium | reverse complement strand
CTAGTTGGACAGCGCCAATTGGTTGCGCAGTACAAGCCCGAAGCGCAAGCGAGTGAATGAGTTACAGGGCTTGCAAACATTGTCAGCTAGTTTTTTTCCTAAGCTAATAAGGATATTGACGGCAATATCATTGTGACGATTCGTCGCGCCGGTCATCGCCCTAACCCAGCCATTCACGTATTCATATCGTGTAGCTGAATGCTCTTCGAGGCGAAAATAGTCGTCCACGGGAATGAATTGAATTTGTTCAGCGATACTCATTCAAATTACCCTCGCGACAAATGACTATTCCACAACGATATTCTAGCCGAAGCGGTTTCCCCCTGTGGCACCTGCCAGGCTAAAGAAGCGCCAAACTTGAATCCAGGTTCGATGGTTTTTGGGTGGCAGTCACTGCGTCTGCCAAGGGTGTGGTGAATTACGCCATGTTCGTCGCCGTACATTCAGTCGCGTGTTAAACCAAGACTCTGTTCGTAATCGACACGCTGCAGAACCCGTCCGCGCGCTTCGGTAATGGCTTGCCAAGCTGCGGCAGCCTCGGCCAACGTGTCCGCGATGGGTTTATCGTCGGATAGAATTGCAATAAGACCATCGGCAAGAGCGCTGCGATACTCTTCGGCTCGGGGCAATCGCAACTCATTGGGCAAATTGGCATTGGCGGCAAGTTCAGTTGCGAAGGTGCTCGCTCGCCAAGCCGAAGAGTCATTACCCGCGGTGGGTGAGGCAGACTCGATGCCTTGAATGAGTGGTGAAAGAGTATGACGAGTTTCGCTCTGTTGCAGCCAATTTAGTAACTCGGTGGCGCGTGCGGATTGGCGGCAACTGGCTGATAACGCTGCTATCATGCCACTTCCGGTATTCCAGCCGATGCACTTCGCAGGTATGCGAATCGGTTTGCTGCCGGTTGCTTTAGCTGTGGCTGTGGTCAATAAGGAAGGAGATACAATGGCGATTGCAGGCTTGGTTTGAGCGTTAATCCAGGACCAAGCCTGAGAAGCGTCGCCTGTCACTGATTGCATCGCCGAGGCCGGGTCGCTCGATTGTCGCGAAAGTATGCGCATAATCTCAGCAGCGCGAATGAACTCGGGATCGGTCAAGCGTGGCTTCATGTTTTGCAGCTCAAACAACAATCCATAAGTTGGTGAACGTTTTGTCAGTCCGCCCGCGATCGTGAAAAAACGATCGACAAGCGCGGCGCGGTTCACTACTGCGAAATCGATTTTTGGGGTAGGCGGCGTGGGAGATTCGATTGCCAGCGACTTTAGCAGAAGGTCCCAATCTTCTAACGCTTGCGTCGATTCAAAAGCACTCGCGCTGCTGATCACCACGGGAATCGACGCGCCCAGGGAGACTGCCCAAACGTCGCTGCCGTATGTAGCTTGACGAGCCCAAGCTGCAGGGACTTGAGGGGCACTCGCATTTGGCGCAATTAACTTAGTGGGGAGCTTCCTGAGCCATTGGCGGTCAATCATTTCGCCTAGCAAACGCGAAGGAAAAAGGGTCACATCGCAATTGCATGCCTTTTCCGACAGATACTCATCGACCGACAGCGTACGAATCTCAAGCCGTTGGTCTGATCCGGTTAGCCAAGCGCGCTCGACCAATGTCGGATCACTCACTTGACCAACTATCCACAATCGCAGCGGCACATTGGTAGCGGTTGGGGCCAGAGTTTGCGACGATTCGGGAGAATTATGGTTGCTGTTATTTGATTCGCAACCCATGATCGTCCATAGCAAAACGATCGCGAGCGAATAGGATGCAATAGGTCTAAGCATAACATATTGGCTTTGTCATGGATTCTAAGCGACGGAATGTTGGGCGGTAGGAACGCGCCCGAAAAGGAAGTATAGTGTGCGACAATAATTTCTGGGACCGTAATTTTCGCATTGGGCCTTCGCGACGGAGCAACTGACCTTGGCTTACACAATTGGCATCGACATCGGCACATCGGGGACCAAGAGTCTGTTGGTAGATCCCGATGGCAACATCATCGCTGAAGCGGCCGCCCAATACGGCATCGCGATGCCCAAACCCATGTGGACGGAGCAGGATCCCGAAGATTGGTGGACGGCGACGGTCAAAACAGTCCGCGCGGTGATCAAGCAAGGGCGGGCCAAGCCGGGCGATGTTAGCGCGATCGGACTGTCGGGCCAGATGCATGGTTCGGTATTTCTCGACAAAGCCGGCAAAGTGATTCGGCCGGCCATGCTGTGGAACGACCAGCGCACGGCAGCGGAATGCGAAGAAATCACCAAATTGGCCGGCGGGCGCAGCGAGTTGATCCGTATGGTGGCCAATCCCGCTCTCACTGGTTTTACAGCACCAAAGATTTTGTGGCTGCGAAACAACGAGCCGAAAAAGTATGAGCGACTGAAACATGTACTGTTACCCAAGGACGAAATTCGTCGCCGCTTGACTGGCGAATTGGCGACCGATGCCAGCGACGCGAGCGGTATGCTGTTACTGGACGTGTGCAAACGCGACTGGTCCGATGAGTTGCTTGGCAAACTTAGCTTGGATCGCTCGATGCTTGCCAAGGTCTACGAATCGGAGGAGGTCACAGGTTCACTTTTACCCGACATTGCTGAAAAATTGGGGCTAACGACCCGCTGCAAAGTGGTTGCCGGGGCAGGCGATTGTGCCGCCGGGGCGATCGGTAACGGAATTGTGAAGGCGGGTGTATGTACCGTTAGTCTAGGGACATCGGGAGTCGTATTCGTCCATTGCGATCAGCCGCAATTCGATCAACAAGGCCGTCTGCACACGTTTTGTCATGCCGTAAGAGGCAAGTGGCACATGATGGGCGTTACCTTATCGGCGGCCGGTTCACTGCAGTGGTTTGTTGAAAACATGTGCCCTGAGTTGGCAACGCGACGCGGTACCGATCCTTATCAGACGATTAATGCCGAAGCCGCTGAGGTTGCTCCGGGAGCTGACGGATTGATCTTCCTGCCGTACCTCGCCGGTGAACGCTCACCGCACGCTGATCCGCTTGCGCGCGGTGCATTCGTCGGTTTGACGAACAAGCACACCCGTGGACACCTGGCCCGCGCGGTCATGGAAGGCGTTTCGATGAGCCTCCGGGAGAGCCTAGAAATCATACGCCAATTGGATGTGCCAGTGCGCGAGATGCGATTGAGCGGCGGAGGTGCGAAGAGCCAACTTTGGAAGCAGATCATGGCCGATGTGACCGACCAAACGGCTTGTACTATCAATGCTGAACAAGGCCCAGCTTACGGCGTCAGCTTGCTGGCCGCGGTCGGCGCGGGCCAGTTCAAGAACATCGAGGAGGCCTGCAAGTCGACGATCGAAGTCGTAAAGAAAGTGCCGCCACGTAAACCGGCTGTCAAGTCGTACAACAAATTGTTTCCAATATACCAATCCCTTTACCCGGCACTTTGCGCCTCCTATCAGGCGATCAGCAAGTTGGCGTAGGTTTCTTCAAATAAAGGGGGCTAGTTGTCCAACCCCTTTCAAACAATTTCCGGAAGAGCTGCAAACAATTTATGGCTTCGTTTTATGTAATCCGAGGACGCGACAATGGGCAGCATTTCTTGCTGCGCGGTTCGAGCATCACGATCGGACGCGACACAGCCAACCAAATCCAAGTTCACGACACGGAAGTCTCGCGTCACCATGCGCGCATTGAAATTGCAGAGGACAAATCATTTCGATTGACCGATCTCGGCAGCAGCAACGGAACATTCGTCAACAGCCGCAAAGTGAACAGCGAAATACTGCGCAGTGGTGATCGGGTTCAAGTTGGCCGCACCCTCATGATTTTTACGGGGGGGCCGGAACCGCTGACACCCTCAGCAAAAGATGTTGTGAACATTGTTGGCCAGGGCGATTTGCTGGACATGTCGCAAATTCGCTCGTCGATGCAGACGCCGTACGAAAACAGCAATTTGCCTCCTGCCTCCGACAGCGAATCAAGAATCGCTGAGACACTGAACCTCGCTCTTGCTGCCCCAAGCACATCGTTGGCAGGCGAGACCGCTGCACCTCGGACACACTGGGAAATCGTATACTTGGTCGGACAAGCGATCAGTCGCACCGTAGACTTGGACGATCTATTACGACAAGTTCTTGATCTGATTTTCCAGTGGATCGCCTGTGACCGCGGTTGTATCCTTATGATCGACGATGCCTCCGGCCACTTGACGCCGACACATAGTCGCAGTCGCAAGCAAAACCTCGCGCACGCGAAAATCGAAATCAGCCGTACGATTTTGGACTACGTCGTTGCGCAAAAAGAGGGCGTGCTGACCAGCAATGCGCAAGACGATTCACGCTGGGACAACGTGCAGAGCATCGTAAATCTCGGCATTCAAGAAGCTATCTGCGTGCCGATGTTGGGGCGTTACGGCTTTGTGGGCGCAATCTATATTGATACATCGATGTCGCCGGGGCAGTACACTGAATGCGGACAGGTGAGCAGCTTCAACGAAGATCATTTGAAATTGTTGTTTGCGATTGCCAGTCAAGCGGCACTGGCCGTTGAGGACACGCAGTTTTATCGTGCGATGCTTCAGTCAGAGCGCTTGGCGGCAATGGGGCAAACTATTGCGAATTTGTCACATCACGTGAAGAACATTTTGCAAGGCGTGCGTGGCGGCAGTTACTTGATCGAAGATGGACTGCGCAAAGAGGATTTTGAAGTCGTTCGCAAGGGCTGGGGCATGGTCGAACGCAATCAAGATCGCATCAGCAACCTGGTGATGGATATGCTGTCGTTTAGTAAAGAGCGGCAACCGGAATTGATTGAAAC